>NZ_JAUBUG010000002.1:0-198108 GCF_036705345.1 Microcoleus sp. B3-D2 | reverse complement strand
GGTCGAATTGAGGAATTGATTCAAAGTGTAGGGTGTAGATTGTTGTATTTACCGCCGTACTCCCCTGATTTGAACAGGATTGAACAAAGAAGAGTCTTGGCCGGGGAGTCGCATCCGCAAACAATTAAAGCGGTTTGACTGTTTACGTGATGCGATCGAAGATGTCCTACGCCTTGCATCCTAACCGCCTTGGCGGTTGCTATATGTGGCGGTCCAAAGACCCCCCTCTACATCCTAGCGATCGAAAAACGGGTTAACCCGTTTGTTTGGTTAACCCGCGAGCTTGGAAACTTGCAGATCAATTAGTTTTGCACTACCAGCTTAACGTTGGCATTTTGCAAACCGCGCTGCTTGACTGCGGCCAAGGTCTTGTTAACTGCGTACTTCTGGTTAATGGAGTTGATTAACTCAGTTTGATTGTGTTTTTTGGCGACGCCCCAGAGGTCGGCAATCAGGTCAAAGGAACCATCGCTATTGCGAGACCAACCTAGGTCATATTCGCCTTCGAGAATCGCTACGATGTCGGAGCGAACGCGCTGACCGTTATAGCCACGAACATCAGCTTCTGACTTGACTGAAATGCCCAAGTCGCGCAGTGAAGCTTTCAGGATTTCGGCATCGGTGATTTTGGTACGCAGAGTGCTAAAGTGAGACATTGGATTTCCTCCTAATAAAACTGAGAGAGAAACAACAACGGTCTGGATTTAACGGTGCCGCTGGGCGGCTCTTCAATCGAACTGCTAGCTGTTGCTAGCCTTTGCTCCTGTTTGGACCAGGAGAAAGCTTTTAGAATTCCATTCGCTGGTATTCAGCGACGGAAGACGCAGCGGGCCGTGCACGCTGTCTAGCCCAATCTCGCAGGGCGGTGACCTGTTCGGTCATTGTTTTAGACAGTGGCATTGTGGATTTAATGGCCGCGATGATGTCTAGCTGCGTAAACTCTCGATCTTGAGCGAAGGCTTCGTACATTGCGGCTACTAGCGCTTGCTCAATCTCTGCACCTGAAAAGCCCTCGGAAACATTGGAAAGTTGCTCTAAATCGAAGCGAGTAATTTCCCGACGCCGCTTTGACAGGTGAATCTTAAATATATCTTGGCGTTCTTCTTTGGTAGGCAGATCAACAAAGAAGAGTTCGTCGAATCGGCCTTTCCTCAAGAATTCTCCCGGCAACCGCTCGATTCGGTTGGCTGTTGCCATTACGAAGACTGGGGAAGTCTTTTCTTGCATCCAAGTGAGGAAGGAACCGAAAATCCGGCTGGAGGTGCCTCCGTCTGAGTCGGCCGAACCAGTGCCTCCTGCAAAGGCTTTATCTAGTTCGTCGATGAAGAGGAGGGCTGGAGAGATGGATTCTGCGGTTTTGAGGGCATTGCGGAGGTTGGCTTCCGAGCGACCCACCATCGAGCCGTCGTAGACTCTACCCATATCTAGCCTCAGCAGGGGCAGTCCCCAGAGGCGGGAGGTGGTCTTGGCAATCAGCGATTTTCCGCATCCCGGTACGCCGAGAATTAACATCCCTTTTGGTTGGGGCAGACCGTATTCTCTCGCCCTTTCTGTAAAGGCGTTGGAACGCTGTCTCAGCCACCGCTTCAGCTCTTCTAAACCGCCGACTGCATCTAGGGTTTCGTCTTCTTCAATGAACTCTAGAATGCCGTTGCGCCGAATTAATTGCTTTTTCTCCGAAAGAACTATGTCTACTTCTTCTTCTGTGAGGCGCCCAGTCGAAACTTGGGCTTTACGATAAACTTTTTCAGCTTCGTCTTTGGTCAATCCCAAGGCTGCTTTTAAAAGTTTTTCTCGCGCTTCTGTGGTAATGCGTCGCGATTTCGTTTGCTCCAACTGACCAGACAATACTTGGTTTAGTTCCTTCATGTCTGGCAACGCGAAGTCTAATACCACTACTTCCTTTTCTAGCTCGATCGGAATTTGCTGCAAAGGAGACATCAGTATAATTGTCTTTTGCGTTCCTTTGAAGTTGGCGATCGCATCGCGCAACCACCTCGTTACAGGAGGAGAATCTATAAAAGGATGCAAATCTTTGAAAATGTAGATGCTAGCGTTAGTGTTGGGTTCTCGCTGCCTGATCACCCATTCAATTGCTGCCTCTGGCGAGACGGTGTTGTGTTGGGTGGTGGTGCGGGGTTGACCATACTCCACAATGCCGTGAGTTACAGTCCAGATAAATACTCGTCGCTGTGGTTTTGCTTGAGCTATTGTCGAAATTGCTTGCTCACACCGCTCTTCCTCGGATGTCACGAGGTAGATCAGAGGATATTGAGCTTGGATTAGAATACTGATCTCTTCTTGCATAGTCCTCGACCCACTAGAGACGGTGCTATCTTGGCTGAATCTCAATGCTGCCCTTCGCCCTCTTACTGAAAATTTCAGTTTTAGCTTTTTGGGGAAGCAAGGCATTCTTAGCAGGGAACCAATTCTTCCTCTCCCGGTTTGGCCGTGCTGGCGCTGACGCCCGACACCTGCTTTACTGGAAGATCCTGTTCAGCCAATACGCTCGGCTGACTTGTTACGGATGCCAGTTCTCCATCTCGCATTACTACTGAACTCGTGCATTCTGGACAGTTGTATACCCGATGGGTTTGTCCGTAGGAGGCTTCTACTTCGTCAACCAGTTCGGGATTTCCTAGGTAGAAGACAATTGCCCTTTCTGCAATTGATGACATCGGTTCAGTTTCGACTGCGGCTCGGATTTTGAGCTGGCGATGCAGTTCTGGTGGAAGATACAATGTAACTTTTTGCTTTTCTTGCATATGACAGTGAATTGACTTACCCGGGTATGTATATCAGATTAGCCGCTTAATTCTTTGCTGTCAAGCCTCTATGCTGCTTTAGCGTCAGGTTGTAATATTTCGTTACATTTGAGGTAACTCTGGGGCTGTTAAAAACGAAAAACTTAGGGTTGTAGCTGATGAGGCCGAGGTGCAGCGGCAGGTAGGGGTAGCGTCAAGGACGATCGACCAACTATAAATAGGAACAATAGATATAGAGGAGTAGGGCCAACAAATTCTTTGAGTCGCCATCTGGGGTAAGGTGCGCCATCACCACCCACCCCGCTCATGAGTGGTGAAGAATGCCCCCAAAGGCTTCAAATGTCAAAGCGGGCGATCGATAAATCTTCTTCCTCAAATAAACTACTCGTAATAAATAATATCTATTGCCAATACCCAACGGCTACAATGACGCAAACACGTAGATTGCACTCATGAGCGGGCTGGGTGCTGATAGTCAGCTAGCTCTTAAGTGGCTCAAAAGCTTGGGCTAAAAGTCCCTCAAACGTTTGAAATGTAGTAGTTTGTAGGTGTAGGGTGCTATGCGGCACCGAGGTTGAGTTTGTAGAGTGCGCCGCAAGCACCGGTGGACTCAGTAAACAACGAAGTTACTAACTTTGGGCGTTTTGATTTTGAAACCCAGCTCCCCCAAGCAGTTTTTATTGCTTTAAGTGTGAAAAATCCGAACGTGAAATAGCCGTTTTCGGCTTTTTATCGGGTTCAGATTTAACACACCTTGACAGCGCTATCGCTCAGCACCCTATGGTTAGACTTTTTGGATGACATTGTGTAAGCTGTTACGCACTTAATTTTTTTGCCCCAATGCTCGCTACAAGGACTCTAGGGTGCTAAATATTAAATTTAGATGGGTGTCAGCTTATCTTTAATAGGGCAGTGCTGGGTAATATATACTTGGATGCGGACCTGCTAAGCTGAAATTTTTAATTTTAGATATCAAAGAACTGACTGATGGATTTAGACCAACAGATTCAAGCATTGATCGAAAAAGCTCCGCCCGACGGTTCGACGCCACAAATCTTAAAGGCGATCGCCCCGGCACTGGTGTTAATTGCCCAACAGCTACAGCACCTCGAATACTCGATCCTGCAAGCGGTAGACCAAAGTTGGGCGATCGTGGTTTTGAGCAATCTCAAGCAACCGGGACGGGAGAAGAGGGTGATTTATGCTTGGACGAGTATTAAAGAGGCGTCGCAGGCTGCGGCTGCTGGGGGCGATCGCCTCAGACCAGTGCTTTTGCCTGTCACTCACATTTTATTTCAAATGATAGCTCTGGAAGGTCTTGACAGCATTGTTTTTTTTGAAAGTCCCGGAAATCAGGAAGTCGGGACGGAAATTCCTCGCGAGCAAGTACAGAGTTTAATTAACGTTTACTTGCAACAGTATCGATCGGCTCCACCGCCCGATATTGCCTAAACAACTCAATTTTCTATTAATTGGTAACAGGGAATTAGGCATTGGGAATTCCCCCTTACCAATTCCCCATTACCAATAAAGTGTAACTTTTTAACCTCTAATAAAGTCTACTCAAAACGTATTCAGCCAAATCAATCAAAGCTTGACGGGACTCTGAATGGGGCAGCGCAGCTAAGTATTCGACGGCTTTTTGTGCGTGATTTGTGGCTAGTTCTCGCGATCGCTCTATGCCTCTAGAATCTTCTACCAGTGCCAGGGCCTGCTCTATATCTCCTTCTTGGGCAAATTCCCGTTCTATGAGAACTTCCAAGTAAGGTTTTTCTTCTAGGGCGAATAGTGCGGGTGCTGTCAGATTACCGCTTCTGAGATCCGAGCCGGCCGGTTTCCCCAAAGTTTCCGTTGAAGCAGTGAAATCTAATATATCATCAACTATTTGGAATGCCAAACCAATGTTGCGACCGTAGTTGTACAAATCGTCTGCTATTTCCGCTGAAACCTCGCTCAAACAGCCCGCTGCTTTGGAACTGTTGGCAATTAAAGACGCTGTTTTGTAATAACTTTTTTCGAGGTAGGCTTCGATCGACAAGCTGGTGTCAAATCCATTGAGTCCCTGTTGAATTTCCCCCTCAGCTAAATCCATAATCACTTCTGAAAGCAGTTTGACTACTGGCAGGTTGTCGAGATTTGCCAAATGCCAGGAAGATTGAGCAAACAGAAAATCTCCCGCCAATACTGCCACTCGGTTGTTAAACCGACTGTGAACCGTCGGCACTCCCCGCCGCAGATCCGACTCGTCCACCACGTCATCGTGTACGAGACTAGCTGTATGGATCATTTCCGTGATTTCAGCGAGCCGGCGGTGTTTTTCCGTGATTTCCCGATCGGGCATAGTCGCCTTGGCCATCAACAGAACGATTGCGGGTCTCACTCGTTTTCCCTTTGTGCCGAATAAGTATTCTGCAGCCGCGTACAAGATGGGATGACGGGCACCCACTAACTGTTTTAAGTTTTCTGTCAACAGTCGCAGGTCTTCTTCAACCGAGGAAAATAGGAGAGTGCTAGAGATCATGGATACGCCGACTCAAGCCGTAAAGTAACAAAATTTTACATATCATATCTTTATTTTAAGGTAATTCTCTGCAATAGAAAAGAAAAATCTAGGCGATCGGCAGTTATTTGTCATCTGCCACCCGATGGGAGTTACCCGCCTGCCACAGGTGAGTAGCCGGCTGCCAGAGGGGTTGCCCCTATTGTATCGAATTGTTAAGGACACTGCCAAAAAATCTCTAAATCCCAGAAACCCTGTGTTATTATGGGTATTAAGGATTTAAACAATTCTATACATTAAGTACAGCCAGACTGGCAGGTAGCTTTTAGGTGCCTGTAAAAGTTTCGTAGAGCCAGCCTTGTTAGTCGATCGCAGCCAAAATTTCTGGGACAGATTTTTAGTTCCTCGCGGCTAAAAGTTTTCAGAAGTTAAGAGTAGCGCATCTTATGTGCACGGTAGCTCAAAGCAGCTAAAGTGGATGGTTTTAGGCTGTTTAAGCATCTGTAAAGCAGTAAATCATTATAGATGACCGGGAACGCCTAAATGTTCCCGCAGGCTTGATATGGAAAAACAGCCTTCAGAACCAAGGCATGGTCTTGGGTACTGACTTAATGTAGTAGGTCTTGAACTTGTCCTGCTCCTCCTCGTCCTTGACTTTTGGTTCTAATTATGATTTATCGCGATATTCCTCTAATTATTCCCATTCTGGCCGCCGGCTATGTAATGACTATTTATGTAGTGCTGATGTTGGCCGAACGCAGCGCTAAAATCACTCGATTGGGCGAGTAGTGCACTGCTGGGCAGCCGAAGTCGGCAGCAGCGTCCTCGCTTCACCCTTGAGAATTCGGAATACTCAATAATAACCCTGCCTTGAATGCTTGCGCGCAAAGGCAGGGTTATTATTTACAATTGCGGGTACCATGATTTTCTGGGCTGCTAGTTACTGCAACACGTAGCTACAGTTATCGATGTTCAATGCCCACAGCCTCTGAGACAGGATATTATATTTAGTAGCAGCTTGTATCGCTCACAGCAAGTTTCATGTCAGGGAAACCCGGCCAATATTCCGAGAAAGCTATTAAAGTGCTCTCAAAAACGCTGAGTTTGAAGTGGTCGGTTATTGTGCCAAAAATCTCAATATTCCTATTTTGTAGGGCAAGAAATTACAGAAATAAAACACGAAATTTCTGAATCTAGCAACCTGCTTGCTCAACTAAAGGCATCCATAAACTTGCACTGCCATCAAATATTTCATCAAAGGGTGCTTAACTTGCTGAGTCAGCAAGATAGTCTCTGCCATTTATTCACAGCTTCCCAAGAAGATAATTTGCTAGAGAGAGCCACAAAAGTAATTTTTAACTTAAAAAAATATAATTTTTTTAAGTTAAAAAAAAATACTTGCCAATATTACTGACCCATTAAAAATCTATTAATTTTTGATTAAAAGAACTAAAACACAGAGTAGAAGTTGTCATAAATTATCAAGCTCGACTGCCTAAATTGTTGTCTGAGCCAGACAAACTAAAACAAGTTTGGATAAAAAATCTGATGCACAATGCTTTACAATTTATAGAGAATTGCCGAGTTGGAAAAGTAGAAGTGAGAGCAGAAAATCAGAGCCTGCTCGTCAGTGGCAACTGAATTATCGGGGAATTTGGTCACGAATATTTGAGCAGTTCTTTATCACAAAACCCGCCGACGAAGGCAGCGGGTTGGGACTGGAGATTGTTAAAAAAAGTGTGGAAAAACATTTGGGTAAAATAGAAGTAACATCAGTTACCTGTCAAAGGACGTGTATTGTGTCAATTCCGATCGCCGTTTAGCGTGATCGTACTAAAAATCCTACCAATACGCGACTAAAAATGCAACTCTAGACCGATGTCAAACCAGGATTGCGGTGAGCGTACCGCGACTGTAAAATCGGAAATCTAAAATGGTATTAAGTGCCGGTTCCGCCTGCATCTATCCCCCTTGATTTGCCCATGTCAACAACAGCTTCTGATACCCAAAGCTTGCTAGAACAGGCGATCGACCCCAAACCCCCGGTGCTGCCTCCAGACACACCCTTGAAAGTCGCAATTGCTGCCATGACTGAGGCGAGTGCCAGTTGCATTTTAATCGCGTTTGAGCAGCAATTGCTTGGAATTTTTACAGAGGGCGATGTGGTGAAAATAACTGCTAGCGAAATACCGCTAGCAGGGGTGGCAATTTCTGAGGTAATGACTGAAAACCCGATCGCCATTTCCCTCGATAAAGCGGGGAATATCTTCAAGGTATTGAGCATATTGCGATCGAAAAGAATCCGTCATTTGCCCCTCACAGACGAAGGTGGCAACTTGCTAGGCGCTATCACCTCCGAAAGCATCCGTCAAATCCTCAAGCCGGCAGACTTGCTGAAAATGTGGCGCGCCGAAGAAATTATGACTGCACAATTAATAGTTACTTCAAGCAGCGCCTCAGTTTTAGAAGTCGCAAAACAGATGAGAACCCAGCGGAAAAGCTGCATAGTCATTTGCACTGACAGCGACAACAAAAATCAAAAACCTGTGGGCATAATTACAGAACGCGACATTGTTAAATTCCAAGCTTCTGGACTAGATTTCGCACGTACTCCCGTCACTGCCGCGATGAGTTTTCCGCTGATACCGTTGCAGGTAAAAGCCACCTTGTGGCAGGCTCACCAGTTAATGCAGCAGCACGGCATCCGGCGCTTGGTGGTGGTGGACGAGGAAGGATATTTAGCCGGAATTGTGACTGAAATTAGCCTGCTGCAGGCCTTAGATCCGGTAGAAATACACGCAAATGTCGAGCTTTTGCAGGAAACAGTTGCCGACAAAATTCAGGAGTTGAACAAAATGAACGAAGAATTGCAAAAAGAAGCGTTGCGGAGAACAGAAGTCGAAGAAAAATTGCGAATCTTAAATGAGAATTTGGAAGAACAAATCAAACAGCGAACTTTAGAATTAATTAATGCCAACAGTCAGTTAAAAAAGGAAATAGAAGACCGCACCACCGCTGAAGCTGAAGTTCGCCGCCTCAACACGGAACTCGAACAGCGAGTTCTAGACCGCACGGTTCAACTAGCAGCCAGTAACGAAGAATTGCAGCAACAAATTAGCGGTAGAAAATTGCTCGAAGAAAAATTGCACTTTTCTGAAAGGAAAGTCCGCGCCGTTTTTGAAGCGATGACCGACATCGTTCTCGTGCTAGACAGTCAGCGGAACATAGAAGTTTTGCCAACGAATGTGGCAGCGGCTTCTGAGCCTGATTGTGATATAGTCAGCTTGACCATAGAACATTTTTTTGACGACGACAACCCGGATGATTGGTGGGTGTTAGTTCAGCAAGTGTTAGAAACACAACAAACTCTCAATTTTGACTACAGCTTAACAGTTTGTGACCGCGAAATTTGGTTTTCCGCCTGCATTTCTCTCTTCTCAAAAGATGCAGTGATTTGGGTTGCCCGCAACATCAACGCCCGCAAAATAGCCGAGTCAGCGCTGTGCCAAAAAAATGCAGAGTTATCTCATACCTTAGAAGAATTGAAGCGGACTCAAAAAGAACTCATTCAATCAGAAAAAATGGCAGCCCTCGGACAGTTAATTGCTGGAGTTGCTCATGAAATCAATTCTCCTTTAGGGGCGATTCGCTCTTCGGTGCAGAACATCGCCGACTTCTTGACCGAACAATTGCAGCAGTTGCCGATATTTTTTCAAGAACTATCCCCGGAACGGCGGGAGGATTTCTTTGCTTTGCTACACAACTCCAGCCAAGAAACAGATACATTATCTAGTAAAGAAAAACGTCAGTTAAAAAAACTTTTGCAGGGGCAATTAGAATCAGAAAAAATTGACGACGCCGCCAGTCTTGCCTGTACTTTATTAGATATCGGCATCGGCAATAATGTAGAACGTTTTTTGCCTTTGTTGAAAGACAGCCAAAGTCGAAATATTGTACAAACTGCCTACCAATTTGCTACGGTACAAAAAAGCACTAAAAATATTGCTACGGCTACGGATAGGGCAGCAAAAATCGTTTTTGCTTTGAAAAGCTACTCTCGTTACGACCAGTCGGGTTCTAAAGTAATCGCTAATATTACCGAGGGTATTGATACTGTTTTAACGCTTTACCACTACCAAATCAAACACGGTGTGGAAGTAGTCAGAAACTATGGTACTAATTTGCCCTCTGTGCTATGCTATCCTGATGAACTCAATCAAGTTTGGACAAATTTGGTTCACAATGCTTTACAAGCGATGGGCAACAAAGGAGTGTTAAAAATTGATGTCAAACACCAAGCGAACGCAATATCAGTCAGTATTACCGACAGTGGTCCAGGCATTCCCCCAGAGATTATGCCGAGAATTTTTGAGCCGTTTTTCACAACTAAACCTCCAGGGGAAGGCAGTGGTTTGGGATTAGATATAGTTAAAAAAATTCTGGAAAAACACCAAGGTGAACTGCAAGTAGAAAGCGTGCCTGGTCAAACAAAATTTACTATATCCTTGCCCATCGAAATCCTTTGATAGCAATTAAAAAAAGAGGGAAATACCCCAAAGTTTAAAGTTTAATAGAAGTAAAGTTTTATGCCTAAACCAGTAATTTTGTGCGTTGACGATGAAGTTGTAGTGTTAAATAGTTTAAAAATTCAACTGAAAAAAGAATTTGGTGATGCTTACCTCTATGAAGTAGCAGAAAATGCAGAGGAAGCTCTGGAAATTATCGAGGAAATTCAAAAAGAAGATGAAAGTGATATTTTGGTCATAGTATCTGACTGGTTAATGCCAGGTATTAAAGGAGATGATTTTTTGATTATGGTTCACCAAAAATATCCCAAAATTGTGAAAGTCATGCTGACCGGGCAAGCCGACGAAGTAGCAATAGCACGGGTGAAGGAGCAAGCAAACTTGCACCGTTGTTTGTACAAGCCGTGGGAGCGCCAAGAATTAGTAGAAACTATAAAATCGGGTTTGACAAAAATATGAACAATAAACCTGTGATTATTTGCGTGGATGACGAACCGATAATTCTTGAAAGTTTGAAAATTGAGTTAAAAAAAACCCTGGGGGAAGAACACTTATTAGAAACCGCTGAAGGCGGCGAAGATGCTTTAGAGTTAATAGAGGAATTACTGGCTGAGGGCAGCGAAATCGTAGCAGTGATTTCCGACTATCTGATGCCGAATATCAAAGGGGACGAATTGCTGAAGCAGATTCACAGAATTTTGCCAAAAACTATCAAAATTATGCTGACGGGGCAAGCAGACCTAGAAGCAGTAGCGAATACTATTAAATATGCTAAATTGTACCGATACATATCGAAACCTTGGCAGTCAGAAGATTTGAAGTTGACGGTAAAAGAAGCGATTAACAGCTATTTTAGGGAGAAGCAATTAGCGGAACAAAATTCTCAACTCCAAAAGCTGAATCAAGAATTGGAAACTTTAGTCGAGGAGCGGACTGCACAACTGCGCTTGTCTGAGGAAAAGTTTGCTAAAGCTTTTCGTTCTTCTCCCAACCCGATTACTATTACCAGACTTAATGACGGTCGTTATTTAGAAATTAATGAGGCTTTTTGCCAGACCATCGGTTATTCAGCCGAAGAAATCCTCGATCGCACGGCGCTTGATTTGAATCTTTGGGAAAATATACAAGCCCACGCCGAGTTGTTTAAAATGTTAGATGAAAAACAAATTATTCTCAACTACGAATTTGATTTTCGCACTAAAACAGGGGAACTCAGAACCGGGCTGCTGTCAGCAGAAATCATTGACATTCATGGCGAAACCTGCGTGATTTCAGTGATTCAAGATATTAGCGATCGCAAATTAGCCGAAGAAAAACTCCGAGCTGTAGCGGCTTCTTTAGCAGCAGCGCAAAGAATCGCCCGTGTCGGTAATTGGGAATGCGATTTCTCTGCCAACACAACTACTTGGTCGGAAGAGTTATCTCGGATTTTTGGGTTCGATCCAACCCAGCCTGCGCCAACACTAACTGAGTTTTCGCAATACGTGCACCCGGACGATCGACAAAAGTGGCAAACAACGATCGACACTGCTATTGCTAGCGGGCAATCTTACAGTTTGGAATATCGAATTCTCCGCCCGGAACCAAAAATTGCTGCAGATAATAGCCCATCACAAATAAGTGAAGCCGGCTTCATCCGCTACATCGAAGCCAGAGGAGAAGTAGTTGTCAACCACCAAGGGCAAGTGACAAAACTATTCACAACTTTGATGGACATTACTCCACGCAAGCTGGCAGAAATAGCCCTAGCAGAGAGCGAAGAAAAATACCGTCATTTAGTTGAAACTTCCCAAGATATTATCTGGTCTTGCAATGCTCAAGGACACATTACTTTTGTGAACCAAGCAGTTAAACAAATATACGGTTACGAGCCGGAAGAAATGCTCGGCTGTTCTTTTAGCGATTTCTTGGCTCCCGGAGAAATAGACTGGAAATGGGAACTTCAGCAGCGCTTGCTGACGGGAAAAAATGTGTTTCAGTACGAAAATATAGTATTAGGAAAAGACGGTCGAAAGATTGATGTAAATACCAAGGCGATCGCGCGCATGGACGCTGAAGGAAACATCATCGGCACTACAGGCACTGCTAGCGATATTACCGAACGCAAACAAGCTGAAATAGTCCTGCAAAAAGCCAAAGAAGAAGCCGACAGAGCCAACAGGGCAAAAAGCGAATTTCTCTCGAATATGAGCCACGAATTGCGGACTCCCCTCAACGCAATTCTCGGTTTCAGCCAACTGCTGGCCCGCGACCCAAACCTCGGTGCCGACCAACAGCAATACTTAGGAATTATTAGCCAGAGCGGGGAGCATTTGCTCGTTCTGATCAACAATATTCTACAAATGTCAAAAATTGAAGTCGGGCTGGTGACACTTAATAACAGCACCTTCGACTTGCACAAAATGCTAAAAAATACTGAAAATATGCTGAAACTGCAAGCCGAAAAAAAAGGCTTGCAGTTAATTTTTGATTTCCGACCCGACCTACCTCAATATATAGAAACTGACGAAAGCAAGTTGCGACAAGTATTAATAAATGTCGTGGGAAATGCTATTAAATTTACTGCGGAAGGTGGTGTTAATTTGAGAATTAAACATGAGCTGCTAAAAAATAAAAAATATTCCGATATTTCGCCAAGAGAGAATTGCTGTTTGCTCTTTGAAGTGCAAGACACGGGTTCAGGAATTTCTGCAGAAGAAATGGACAATTTGTTTAAACCTTTCGCGCAAACAGAAAGCGGGAAAAAAGCTCAAGAAGGAAGCGGTTTGGGCTTGCCAATCAGCAAACAGTTCGTTCAGTTAATGGGAGGGAAGATGACGGTAACAAGCACCCTCGGTCGCGGCAGCATTTTTAAATTTGATGTTAAAGTTTCACTCCCTAATGAAATGGAAATTCAGGTGGCTCAAACAGCTCGCCGAGTGGTGGGTATTGAACCCGGGCAGCCAGAATACCGGATTTTAGCTGTTGACGATCGCCTGGAAAGCCGCTTGCTGTTGGTCAGAATGCTGACATCGCTCGGCTTTGCGGTGCAGGAAGCTGAAAATGGCGTTCAAGCTGTGGAAATGTGGTCGAGTTGGGAACCTCATTTGATTTGGATGGATATGCGGATGCCGGTGATGGACGGTTACGAAGCTACTAAACAGATTAAAGCGCATTTGAAAGGTCAAGCAACGGTGATTATTGCTCTGACTGCAAGTGCTTTTGATGAGGAGCGATCGCTGATTTTGTCTGCTGGTTGCAATGATTTTGTAGCGAAGCCTTTTCGGGAGCAAGTGATTCTGGAAAAGATGGCTAAGCATCTGGGAGTCCGCTATGTTTACGATCGAGAAGCTTCGCTAAGTTCTGATGCTGCGGTGTCCGCCGAGGTTTCTATGGCAACTGAAACGGCTGATTTGGCTTTTACGCTCAATACTTCATTTTTGGAAGCTATGCCTGCTGAATGGATTGATGAATTGTATTCTGCGGCGGATGCAGTTGATAACGAGGAGATTTTTCGGCTGTTGTTGTCGATTCCTTCTATTAATGCTAGTTTCCGCAGCGCGATCGCCGATTTGGCAAATAACTTCCGATGCGATCGGATTATCGATTTGATTGAGGAGTTTAGAAATTGTTGAAGGATGACAGAAGAAGGGATAGGGGCAGGCTCAGGATTATTGATGGTTTAGGTCGCTCCCCTATTTGTAAACTCGCCTGCAGGCGATCGGGTAATTTACTTGTAGCCAAGCTCCACACCCTGGTAATCATCAGTCATTCCCAATTCTTTAATCTCAAATCTCAAATCTCAGCTACGGTAAGTTCTGTAAATATCAAAACAGTTCCTTGAAGAGGGAGTGCTATAATGAGTATTTAACCAGTTTTCCTAAAATCAACAAGTATTAAATTAACAAAAAATAGCAATCGATGAGCACAAATCCCATAGAAGAAAATCAAGGCAACATATTAATTGTTGACGATACTCCAGAAAATTTGCAAGTTTTATCAGCAACGCTGTCCGATCGGGGCTACAAAGTCCGCGGCGTAATTAACGGTAAAATGGCCATCAGAGCCGCGCGCTCTGGTTCTCCCGATTTGATTTTGCTTGACATCAAAATGCCGGAAATGGACGGCTACGAAGTCTGCACGCAGCTCAAGGCCGATCCGAAGACATCAGAAATTCCTGTTATTTTTATCAGCGCTTTAGATGAAGTATTGGACAAAGTAAGCGCCTTTCAAGTTGGAGGGGTAGATTATGTCACAAAACCGTTTCATGTAGCAGAAGTTTTAGCGCGAATCGAACACCAACTGACTATCCAAAGACTGAAAAAACAATTGCTCGATCGCAATAAAGAACTGCAAGAAGAAATAATAGAACGCAAAAAGGCCGAAGAAGCAGCGGCCGCTGCATCGCTCGCAAAAAGTCAATTCGTTGCCAACATGAGCCACGAATTGCGGACGCCCCTGAACGCCATCCTGGGTTTTACCCAAGTCATGAGCCGCGACTCTTTGCTCAGCCACGAAAATCTCGAAAATCTCCGAATTATTAACCGCAGCGGTCAACATTTGCTGGAACTAATTAACGATGTTTTAGACTTGTCGAAAATAGAAGCAGGGATAATTAGCTTAGATGAACGCAGCTTTGACCTTTATCAACTCCTCGACACTCTCGAAGAAATGTTTCAAATCAAAGCTGAAACAAAAAAAATGCAACTGAGATTTTCCGTTCAGGCAAATGTTCCCCAATATATAAAAGCTGACGAAAAAAAGCTGCGCGTCTGCTTAATTAACCTGCTGGGAAATGCCATGAAATTTACTCACGACGGGGGTCGTATTTGGCTGCGCGTGAGCGTTGAAAGCAACCAGCCGCAGCAGCCGGCAGAGCCGGAAAGTCATCCTAACTCTACCTCAGTCGAACCCTTGTTAATTTTGTTTGAAGTTGAAGACACGGGAATTGGCATAGCAACAGCAGAAATTGATACTTTATTTGATGCTTTCGTGCAAACACAAGCGGGGAGAAAAGCGGCTGATGGTACGGGGCTGGGTTTGACAATTACTAAAAAATACGTGCAGATTATGGGCGGGGATATTTGGGTAAAAAGTGTTTTAGGTGAGGGAACAAGTTTTAAATTTAATATCCGAGTATCTGCGGCTATTTCGTCTGAAATAACAGTGGCGACATTGCAGCGGGTGATTGGACTAGAAGCAAATCAACCGGTTTATCGGATTTTAGCTGTTGACGACAATCAAGAAAATCGGCGGCTGCTGGTTAAAATGTTGCAACCAATTGGTTTTGAAGTCCGAGAAGCAGAAAATGGCTACCAAGCGGTTGAACTTTGGGAAAGTTGGCAGCCTCATTTAATTTGGCTGGATACGCGAATGCCGGTAATGGACGGTTTTGAAGCTGTCCGTCAAATTAGAGGTAAAGAGAAACAAACTCAATGGCGAACTGT
This sequence comes from Microcoleus sp. B3-D2, assembly GCF_036705345.1. Classification (NCBI taxonomy): domain Bacteria; kingdom Bacillati; phylum Cyanobacteriota; class Cyanophyceae; order Oscillatoriales; family Microcoleaceae; genus Microcoleus; species Microcoleus sp. B3-D2. Next base: position 182,891 of record NZ_JAUBUG010000002.1, on the reverse strand, counting down.
AATTATTGCTCTGACTGCTAGCACTTTTGAGGAAAAAAAAGGCGACATTATCGCCGCAGGTTGCGACGATTTTGTGCGGAAACCTTTTCAAGAACAAATCCTGTTTGATAAGATGGCTTGCTACTTGGGAGCGCGCTATCTTTATCAAGAGTTGCCCCGCCTCCCAGCCGGGGCTTTACGGCGTTATTGTGTGAGCGAAAAACCGGATTCATTTTTCGGAGGGCTGCTGGCTCAGATGCCTCAAAGCTGGGTGCAGGAACTCTACGATGCAGCTAATGATGTTAATGAAGAGCTGGCGATTCAACTTGTCGATCGCATCTGGGAAAGTCATCCAACTTTAGCTGACGCTTTAAAAGATTTGCTTGCCGATTACAGACTCGACAAGATCATGGATTTAACTCAATCGAGTTTAAAATAAATGGATAATAGCGAAATTAAAGTATTGGTGGTTGATGACCAACCGAGCAATCTGCGGTTCTTATCCAAACTGCTAACATCCCAGGGATATCAAGTTTACCGAGCTATTTGCGGTCAACTGGCGTTGAATGTTGCGATCGCCTATTGCCCCGATTTAATTTTGCTCGATATTAGAATGCCGGAAATGAACGGTTATGAAGTTTGTCGGAGACTGAAAGCGACACCGGAAACCGAACAAATTCCGGTGATATTTTTAAGTGTATTAGATGAAATGAACGATAAGTTACAAGCTTTTCGAGTAGGAGGCGCTGACTATATTACTAAACCATTTCAAGTAGAAGAAGTTTTAGCGCGCATCGACAAGCAAGTCCGCTTGCAAAAACTTCAACAGCAATTAAAAGAACAAAATTATCAACTGCAACAGTCGCAATCGCTGCTTTCTAGCATATTAAATAGTTCCTTAGACTGTGTGGTGGCTTATTCTGCTGTCCGCAACAGTGAGGGAAATATTGTAGATTTCCAGTGGCTCTTGATCAACCCAGCCGCTGAAAAATTTTATGGTCTGCTATTAAATGACATAGTTGGTAAGAATTTGTTAGCCAAAGTTTCCAAATTTAGCAATAACGGGTTATTTGATTTGTATGTTTCTGTAGTAGAAACAGGAGAAACTGTAGACCAAGAATTTTATTACGAACAGGAGCGAGATACTATTGTTTGGCTGCACATTGTGGCTGTGAAATTAAACGATGGTCTGGCAGTAACATTTCGTAACATTACCGATCGCAAACGAGCAGAAATTGCCCTACGAGACAGCGAAGAACGCTTCCGCGCGATATTCGAGCAAGCTGCGGTCGGCATAGCTAAAACCGCGCTTTGCGGTAAATTTATACGGGTAAATCCCGGCTTTTGTCAAATTGTCCGCTATGCACAATCCGAATTGTTACAGCAAAATTGGGAGGCAATTACTCACCCAGATGATAGAGAAGCGGACAGAGAATACCTGCGATCGCTGTTATCCGGGAAGATTCAAACTTTTTCTGTGGAAAAGCGGTTGCTATGCAAAGATGAAGCTGTGCGCTGGGTCAATGTTACTGTTTCGGCAATGCGCGATGTCAAAGGGACGCTGCAGTATTTGATTTGTGCGATCCAGGATATTTCCGAACGCAAGCTGGTACAAGAACTCCTGCAAGCGAGTTTAGACACTCAAACCCGCTACGCTCAAGAATTAACTCGTTCTAATGCCGAACTAGAACAGTTTGCTTACGTGGCTTCTCACGATTTGCAAGCGCCTTTGAGCACGATTGCCGGTTACGCTCAACTATTAGAAAAACGCTTTCCCAACCAACTTGATGCCCAAGGCAATAAATTTATCCGCAATATTGTTAATTCTTGCGAGCGGATGCAGGCGCTGATTGATGACTTGCTGGAGTATTCGCGGGTCGGTCGCAGTCAGAAACCTTTTGAGATGATAGATTGCAATCAGGTTTTTGAGGATGCTTGTGCTAATTTGCATTTGGCCATCCGCGAGAATCAAGCTTCAGTTACTAGGGGGAATTTGCCCAGGGTAAAAGGTGACTGTTTTCAACTGCTGCAACTGTTTCAAAATTTAATTGGTAACGCCATTAAGTACCGCAGCAGTGAGGCGCCGGTGGTGTATGTGGACGCTTCGCGTCAGGGGGATAGCTGGGTGTTTTCAGTGCAGGATAATGGTATTGGGATTGCCTCACAGTACCATCCGCGAATTTTTCAGATTTTTCAGCGCTTGCACACCCAAAAACAGTATTCGGGAACTGGTATCGGTTTAGCGATTTGTCAAAGAATTGTCGATCGGCACGGCGGCAGCCTTTGGGTTGAATCAGAACCCAATCAAGGCTCGACTTTTTATTTTTCTATTCCTCTAACCAAGTGAAGTCAGCAGTCCGCCTGAAGCAGTCACCCGTCCTTTACTTAAGCTTTAAATATCTTTATGTTTTCTTTACAAAAATGCTGATAACGTGTAGCATATTCACTGATGACATCGAGCTAAAAATCTATCAATATATATCTATTAGCTCTCTCCTTCTACAACTTATAAATCAGCGGTGCGCGCAAGACTTGTTAATTTTTTTCAACTGTATCCAGAGCATCTTGCTTTGGGATGCAGTAGTTTCCCTCGTAGTTGGCGGACAAGGATTTGTGATGTGTTTGCAGTTGGCCGCTTCTCGGACAGACTGCCAAGTGAAACAAGCATTATTCGCAAACCTTTGCAAATTGAGAAAAACGGTAAATTGCTGCAACACAATTTCAGTGTTCTCAGCCAGATTTACCGGATGAGGGCAAGAGATGCTTTGCAGGTACTCAGACACCGCTCAAAGTCCCGCAACCTCACAAAAGACGTTCGTAGTGAGGCAAAGCCGTGAATTATAAAAAGAAAAAATTTACTCTTTTAATAGCAAACGATGACGAGGATACGCGCTTTTTGATGGAAGAAGCACTGCGAGAAGTTCGATTAGCAATTACGAGCGAATTTGTGGAAAATGGAGAACAAGTGCTAGACTACTTGTACCGTCGCGGTCAATATTTTGCTAGCAGCAATTGGCATCAGCCAGACTTGATACTTTTGGATCTGAATATGCCGAGGCTGGACGGGCGCGAAACACTAACTTCGATCAGATCTGACCCCCATTTGCAACACATTCCGGTTGTAATGCTCACAACTTCCCACCGCAGAGGAGATATCTTGCTTTGCTACCGCTTGGGAGCCAATTCTTTCATATCCAAACCAGTCACTTTTGAAGGATTGCTTGAAGTAATGAAGACTTTATGCGAGTATTGGTTTGAAATCGTTTCACTCCCGCCGGATATGTAAACTTTAATGGAGGGTTAAATCCATAGTTTGAGGGTATAGTGAATTTGATAAGCAGAAATATTGGTCGATCGCAAGTATCGCTCTCAAAACAAAAAAGTTGCCTTAGACCCGCTCCAAACGCTATAGTTGTGTTAACACGTAACCAATGTCTGAAAATTTTGTTGGTTGAGGATGACCTGGGAAATCCGACAATGATCGAAGACCTTCTAGGGTCATTCAGCGAGTCTCTATTTCTTCTCCAAACTGTTAAGTCTCTGGAGATAGGAGTTGGGCGTCTGGAAGTAGACAAGTTTGACGCCGTACTATTAGATTTGTCAGGGTCAGACAGCTTGAGGGGAAGCGAGGATCTCGCAGTTTTGAAAGGGCGATGGCCCACATTGCCAATTGTGGTGCTGACAGATATCAACGATGAAAATATGGCCCGGTCGGTATTGCGCTGGGGCGCTCAAGATTGTTTGGTAAAGGGAAGATTTCACAGAACTCTGCTGGTGCGGGCAATCCATTACGCGATCGAACGCCAGCAAATCGAAGAACAATTGCGGCAACAGGCTCTCCGGCAGCAACTGTTGGGCAAAATGATCGAACATATTCGATCGTCAATTGATCCGGCAAGCATTCTCCAAAGTACCGTTGCAGAAGTGCGTCAATTTCTCCAAACAGACCGCGTTTTAATTTATCGCTGTCAGGATTGGGCGTCTCAATTGGACGGGGAAGAGCAAAAAGGTGCGATCGTCGCCGGTGACGGTTTGCCAGAAGGTTATATTGAAAACCCAAATATTAGTGCTGCTTTGGCGGTGTCATGCTTTGTTTTAGTCGAATCCAAGTCGGTACAAGCAATAGCAGATGTCAGCACTGCCCCCTTAGCGGGCAGTTGCAAAGAATTGCTGGCAGATTGTGAAATTGCAGCAGTTATCAGCGTGCCAATTTGGCAATCAGGCGACTGGGAAATGGCAAAAGAAACACAAGAAGCCACTGTTTGGGAAGTCGAGAAAAATCAAGATGTAGCAGAAAATTATATCTGGCAGCAGGCGAGTGGCAAACCGCAGGCGGAGGATAAAAATTTGCCGGATTCGATCGCAGAAAATGGCAATAGTTTGTGGGGAATGCTGACAGCATACAATTGCAGCGGTGTCAGGGAATGGCAGCAGTGGGAAATAGATTTTTTACAGCACTTGGCAAATCAAGTGGCGATCGCCATCGAACAATCTCAACTTTACCGCAAGCTAGCAATAGCCAATCAAAAATTGCAGCAACTGGCAACTACTGACGGACTGACTGGCATTGCCAATCGCCGCCAGTTCGATCGCGTTTTGAGATTAGAGTGGCGGAGATTGGCAAGAGAGGAACTGCCCCTGTCTCTAATTATGTTGGACATCGACTTTTTTAAACTTTACAACGAGTTTTATGGGCACCTCGGCGGGGACGATTGTTTGCGCCAAGTTGCCGGGGCGATCGCCAGATCCACCAACCGGGCTGGGGATCTGGCCGCCCGCTACGGTGGCGAAGAATTTGGCCTAGTGCTGCCCAACACCAGCGCCCAAGGGGCAAACGCTGTCGCCCGGAAAATTTGCGACGGCATCGCCAGCTTGAAACTGCCCCACGCGCGATCGTCGATCGGGCCCTACGTTACCCTCAGTTGCGGCATTGCGACAGCGATTCCTTCTGCCGAGGAATCTCCCAACACCCTAATTCGCAGCGCTGACAGCGCCCTTTATCAAGCCAAAACCGAAGGCAAAAACCGCATTTGTCACGCCAGCAGTAACTCGGAATCTTCCCCGATTTTTATGTAAAAGCTGAAGATCATTGGTAATTGATAATTAGTAATATCCTGTTTAATTTTTTACTCATAATTCAGAACTCCTAACTCATATTGTTGACCTTTGCATCGGAATAATAATTTTCCGAGTGCAGTGCGAGCGGGACGCGATCGAGTGACCCGGAGCAAGGATAATGCCAATACGGTTCAGATAAGACCGATCCCCCCTAGCCCCCCTTAAAAAGGGGGGGACAAGAAGTTGCTCAAAGTCCCCCTTCTTAAGGGGGATTTAGGGGGATCTCCGGGGAATTAACAGTGTTAACTGAACCGTATTGAGGATAATGCTCGCTTTCAGGGTATAATTCCGATGGTACGGTATTTGATATTACTGAGATTTTGCACCCTTCTCAATTACTTGTTTAGCAACAGGCTTTCCGGCCTGTTCCACAAGAAAATTCACTCTGTGTGGAACAGGCCGGAAAGCCTGTTATTGAGAATGGTGCAAGATGTGAGATATTACTCATTTCCGCTGCCCACGTTCTAATTACAAATTCCTACTTTATTGCCCCAAATTTGAGTTGGTACCAGTTAAATTCGGCCGCACAGGAATTTCAATCAAAAACTCCGCTCCCTCTCCCGGTGTGGAAATAATGCTCAATCTGCCGCCGTGGCGATCGACGATAATCGAGTGAGAAATCGACAATCCCAAACCCGTACCTTTGCCCACAGGTTTAGTCGTGAAAAAGGGGTCAAACAGCCTCGATCGCACTGACTCCGGTATCCCCCGCCCGTTATCCGCAATGGATACCGCTACGAAGCCTGCAGCCGCCTGATAGCTGCGAATAGCGATCGTGCTTGGGTGTCGATCGCACTCCTCGATCTGACGCTGCTTGTCTCGTTCTTCCAAAGCATCGATCGCATTAATTAAAATATTCATAAATACCTGATTCAACTCGCCCGGAAAACATTCAATTTGTGGCAATACTTGGTAATCTTTAACTATCTGAATTTCTCCATGGCTGCTGTGAGATTTTAACCGATTTTGCAAAATCATCAAACTGCTGTCAATTCCCTCGTGAATGTTAACCGACTTCGCAGCGGACTCGTCCAATCGGGAAAAATTACGCAGCGATTTCACGATCTCGACAATTCGCTCGGTTCCTACTTGCATCGAATTAAACAATCTCGGGAAATCCTCAGCAATATAATCCAAGTCTATTTCATTAATTTTCTCCAAGACTTGAGCTGGAGGATTAGGACAGTAATGCTGGTAAAATTTAATCACTTCCAGCAAATCTAAAGTGTAATTGCGAGCCGGAGTGAGATTGCAGTGAATAAAACTAACAGGGTTATTAATTTCGTGAGCAACACCAGCAACTAACTGACCCAAACTCACCATTTTTTCATTTTGAACGAGCTGAGCTTGAGTGGTTCTGAGTTTGTTAATAGCTGCTTCTAACTCTAGCGCTTTTGAACGTTCTCGCGCTTCCGATTCCTGCAAAGCTGACTCGGCTTGTTTGCGATCGGCAATTTCACTCTGTGCTTGCTCAAACAGCATTGATTGCTGGATCGCGATCGCCAACTGCACGCTAATTTGTTTGAGACACTCGACCTCAATTTCCACCCAGTGGCGGGGACCAGCGCACTCGTGAGCAATCAATAGCCCCCACAACTTCTCGCCTTGCAAAACTGGCACTACCAAATTAGCTCGCACCTGAAATTGACTTAATAAATTAATGTAACACTCGGAAAGATCAGCTTGGTAAATATCATCGACAGCTACAGCACGACCGTGTTCGTAAGCAGAAGCATAGCTGTCTTCAAAGCAGGAATCGTTAATAGTTATTCCCTGAATAGCCAGCCAATTTTTGCCAACAGACTCGACATTTACAAAACCGCTCCAATCGGGATTAAACTGATAAATAACTGTCCGGTCTGTTTGTAAAAAATGCCGTACTTCAGCAACAGTTTTTGTCAAAATTTCTTCTAAATTGAGAGAAGAGCGAATGCGTTCCAGCATTCCTACCACCAGGCGTTCTCGCTTTAATTGCTGGCGCAAGATAGCCTCGGCAAGTTTGCGAGTGCTAATATCTTCAATCACACCAATTACATAGCTAGGTTCCCCAAACCCATCCCGCACTAAAGATACAGTCATATTAGTCCAAACAAATGAACCATCTTTGCGAATAAAGCGTTTCTCAAGGGAATAATTAAAAATTTCTCCCGCTAACAGTCTGTGGCGCGACTCGACATCGGCTGCTACATCTTCAGGGTGAGAAATATCCCCAACATTTCGCGCTTTCAGTTCCAATTCCGAGTATCCGACAATATTGCAAAAGCCTTGATTTGCATTCAAAAATTGACCGTCTTGCCACACTTTCACAATGCCGATCGCGGCTTGTTCAAATACAGCTCGAAATCGCTGTTCACTTTCTTGCAAAGCAGTTTCGGCTTTTTTGCGATGGGTAATGTCCATTGCCGTGCCAAACAGCCTCACCACCTGACCCAACTCATTTTTAACAGATTGTCCTTTAGCGTTAACGTGCCTGATTTCTCCTGATGGAACATAGATGCGGTGGTCGATGTCGTAAGCTGTCCCTTCAGTCACTGCCTTTTGCACAACTTGTGTAAACCTTTCTTTGTCATCGGGATGAATTTGCTCTAAAAGTTCTTCCATTGTGGGCGGCCGATTCAATTCTCGACCGTAAACTCGAAACAGTTCTTCCGACCAAGTAATAATTCCTGTCTCCCTATCGGATTCCCAATTGCCGATGCGGGCTATTTTTTGCGCTGCTTGCAACTGTTCGGCAAGTTGTTGCAGAGATGCGATTAACTGCGTTTTTTCGGCTTCTGCTGCAACGCGGGCGCTGATATCTTTATGAGTGCCTGTTATCCGCAACGGCGCACCCCATTCGTCGTACTCGACTACCTTGCCCATCGCCAGAATCCACTGCCAATTGCCCGCTTTGTTGAGCATCCGAAATTCAACTTCATAGATATCAGTCTCACCTTCCAAATAGGAATTTAAACATTCCATTACCTTCACTCGGTCTTCTGGATGCAGCAAACTTTCCCAACCTTTGAGGTTATTTTCTATTTCGGTTTCTGCATAGCCAAGCATTGATTTCCAATAAAAGTCGAAATAAGTTTCGCCAGTAGGTATATTCCAATCCCACAGCCCCAAAGCGCTGCCTGAAACCGCCAACTGCAATCGCTCTTGACTGAGTTTTAATGCCGATTCGGTGCGTTTTCTTTCTGTGAGGTCGGCAATTATGGCTATCATTCCTATCGGTTGACTAGCGCTATCTTTAATACAGTTAGCTCGCAAGAAAGTTTCTATAATATTGCCATTTTTACTCTTTATTTGAATTTCACTTTCCCAGGAAAAACCTTTCCGCAGCACCCTAAATAACTTTCTCAACTCTTGAGATTTGGGGTACATTACTGCTGGGCCGCCGGCATTATTGAGTTCCTCAACTGTATAGCCGTAACGCTGAATAAATGCTTGATTGTGATAAACGGAATAACCGTCCAAATCTGCGATCGCGATCGCATCACTAGCGCTGTCTACAGCTTGAGTTACCAGGCACAGAGTCAGTTCGGCTTGTTTGCGATCGGTAATGTCAAAAATCGCTCTGTCGAGCCACGAAACCAGCCCTTCTAGATTGTAAGTTGGCCTACCTCTTTCCGAGATCCACCGCACCGCCCCGTCAGCGCGAACAATCCGGTATTCTAGATTGTACGGCTGTTTTGACTCTACTGCTGCGCTGATTTGTCGATCGACCATTTCCTTGTCTGCCTCATGGATAATGCTAGTAAAACTCCAGCAGTTCTTGCCAATAAAATCCTCAGCAGGATAACCGCTAATTTCCTCAATTTCATCGCTAATAAATACCATCGTCTCATCAGCATCATACAAGCTGCGGCAGATAGCGCCGGGGATATTCTCAACGAGCGAGCGAAATCGGGCTTCGCTCTCCCGCAAAGCTGCTTCTGCCTGTTTTAAATCAGTAATATCCAGCACCATGCCTTCCCAAACTATATCGCCTTCCTGCCCTATTTCTGTGGGAAAATTAACTCGTTCCGGTCTCGAAACCCCTTGCAACCACTTAATTTTTCCCGACGGGAAAACCGCGCGCCATTCCTGGTACCAAAGCTGCATATTTGCCGCAGAAACAGCAATTGATTCTTCAAATTTTTGGCGGTCGTCTGGATGAATACAACTAAAAAGTAGTTGGGGATTTTGCTGAATATTTTCTGGTTCCAATTCATATAAATCGCGGCTAGCCGAAGAAATATAAGGAAAACTTTTTTGGCCGTCGGTTGATAGGCGAAATTGATAAATTATTCCGGGCAAATTGGCAGTAAGTTGCCGCAGTCTAGCTTCGCTTTCTTGCTGGGCTAATTGTTTGCGCCTATCCTGAGTGATATCTCGAATTATCCCCACGAGAATTTTACTGCCATCGGTATTTTCAAAGACAGTTTTTTTAGTAGACACAATGTGCTTTGCACCGTTGGCGTCCGTAAATATTTCCTCACTCTCGTTTTCTTTACCCGTCCTAAACACTTGTTGGTCAGTATGCCAAAAAATCTCCGCTTCTTGTTTTGGGAAAAAGTCATAATCCGATTTGCCCAGCAGTTCCTCGCGCTGCTTCCCGATCAGCTTGCAAAAAGCATCATTTAACAGTATCCAACGGTGCTGTTCATCCTTGACAAAAAGTGGGTCTGCCACTGCATCGATCGTATAATTCAAAAACTTTTTACTAGCTTCTAGTTCTGAAATAGCTAAAATTTTATCTGTAATATCGTTGATAGTTCCTGTCGTTCCCTGCGCCTTTCCGTTCCCGCCCCCAATAAAAAACTCTTGCACTTCCACCCACCGAATTTCGCCATGTTTGGTAACATATCGACTTTGATAACAACAGGGTGTTTCTTGATTTGGTCTCCGATCTCTAAACAAATTTAAATAGTGGTATTGATCCTCAGAATGAATGTAACTCAAACAGGAAGTTCCTAAGCTTTCATCAACGGTAAATCCGGTAATTTCCGTCCAAGCCGGATTGAGAAAAGTCCAATTGCCAGCAGTATTTGTTTCAAAAACGACTTCTTTGATATTGCCAACAACCTGCTGGTATTTTTCTTGACTTTTTTGCCATTCTGCTTGCCTTTTCTGGCGGGCGATCGCGCACCTGAGCGTCCGCACCAGCAGCCGGCTGTCTACCTGTCTTTTCACCAAATAATCTTGGGCGCCGGCGGCAATTAACTCGACAGCCAGTTCTTCGTCATCGGCCGCTGTCAGAAGGACGATCGGAGTATTTATACCGCAATCTTGCAGTCGGAAAAAAGTATTAAATTTTAGGCTGTCAGGAAGTGAAATATCTAATAAAATTACATCAAAAATTTTCTCGCTTAAAATTTCTATAGCTTCCCGGAGGCGAACTACATTGGTCAGATCAATTGACTTTCCTAGTTGGGGCTCAGACAGCAGTTCTTGAATGAGTTCTGCATCTTCTGCACAGTCTTCTACTAAAAGAATTTTCAAACAAGCAGGCGTTAAAGTTGACTCAAACACAGATGTCATACCATTTTATATTTTATATTTGAGATTGGAGATTTGGAATGACTGATGACTATCGCAGTTTGGTTCTTGCGTACAGTGGCATTTTTTTACTGCTATCCTTTTGCTATTTTTTAGTAATTATAAAATCTCAGCAGCGGATGCAGCTACCTAGCTGATGATTGGGGAACTTGAACCGCACGCTTGAGAGTGCGCTGTGTGCTTGCAGACCCCGCAGATTTATTTGTAGAATTGAGTTGTTCGCTGCAAGTTTTCCGCCTCACCCGAAACCTAGTGGCCCAAAATTATCATAGTCTTACCAATATTGCAACTAAACTCTATTTTAATTTACAACCTTTGGCAGGGGAATAGCAAGGGGAAAGGCAAAAGAGCGCAGAGTAATCAGAATTTGCATTGCTGATAGCCTTTGAAACTTTAGATTTTAAATAGCGATTTAAAGCTTGCCTAAAGTGGCATTATTTTTTCAAAATGGTATTACTACTAAGCTACGAGAATTACCGTTGATTTACAAAATACGAGCTGAGATTGTGTTCGGTTAATGACCCGCAATTAGCGCCTAGTTGTATTGAGCAATGCAAGTCCTCTCTCGCTCGATGAACCAAGACTTGTATTCCTTGCTACAAACCTAATTACCAACTTCATTACGGGTGTCTAACCGGACACAATTTAACTCAGTTGAGTCGCTCAATTTTTCTGCGGTTTGGGCAGCACAACTGTAAACACGCTGCCTTGGCCGACATTGCTGCTAATAGCAATCTCACCGTTAAAAGGTTTTAAAAGTTCGATACAAGTATAAAGTCCTAGACCAGTTCCTGTCGGTTCCCCTTCGGTTTTTTCCTCGCCTTTAGGCGGCTTGGATGTGTAAAAAGGGTCAAAAAGTTTTGGCAAATCTTCAGATGATATGCCGCATCCCGTATCTGCAATATCCATGTATATGTTCGACTCGTCTTGCCGAGTCACGATAGTTATTTCTCTGCTTTTCTTTTCCCACATAGCATCCATTGCATTATTGATTAAATTATAAAATACTTGAGAAAGATAGGAATAAATTAAGGGAATACTGGCAATTTCTTCGTCATAAAAGTATTTTTTCCTAATCTTATTTTTAAAATACAGGTTGCCTTCCAATAGCTGAATTTCTCGCTGCACTAAATCGTTGATATTCACAGGGTGCAAATCTTGCTTTTGCTCGTTTCGGCTTTTCATCATCAGAGTATCCATGATCTGATTGATTTTTGTGACAGCTTGAAATATATACTTAGTATAATTAAACAGAGAGTCTTCTTGAATTTGTGTGGCTTTTGTTTCAATCAAATCGACGCTAGTCTGGATCACTTGCAGGGGACTTTTGAGGTTGTGAACCATTCCCTGGGTCAAACGTCCGATGATGGCTGTTTTTTCCTGGTTTATTAATTGCTTGGTTTTTTGTTCAACAAGTCTTTCCAGGTTTTGGTTGAGGTGGGCAAGTTCGAGGTTTTTTTCTTCGAGTTTTTTTTGCAAGCTGCGGATTGTCAAGTGGGTTTGAATCCGGCTCAAAACTTCTTCGTGCTGGAAAGGCTTAGTGATGTAGTCAACTGCTCCTGTCTGAAAGCCTTTTACTTTATCAGGCGTATCGGAAAGGGCGCTCATGAATATGATGGGAATATCTTGCGTTGACGGGTCTGCTTTCAAACGCTGGCAAGTTTCAAAACCGTCAATTCCTGGCATCATGATATCCAAAAGAATCAAGTCTGGATGGATGTAGTCAATTTGCTCGATCGCACTTTCGCCGTCTAGAGCCACTAATACTTTAAACCCGTAATTCCTTAACAACTCGAAAAGTACGTCCAGATTTGTTTGGTTATCATCGACAATTAGTATGATGCTTCTTTCGGAATTCTTATCGTTCATATTCAAGGGAAACATTCAATTTTTTTACTTTTTAGTTGTGGGTTGTGAGTTTAAATCGGATTCAAGTGATTTTCTGCAGCTCTAGAAATCCGGTTGCTTCATAGATGCTTTTATTTCCAATCACTTTTTGAGGAGCCCGCTGCGAGTCAGGGCCGCCCAAGCAAATTAAGTTGTCGCTTCGCGGGAGGGGAGAGCCCCTGATTGAGAATGGTACTCAGCGCGCGAGATTTAACTGATTTTGAGTTGTCTGTTAGCTACCGTCAATTTTAGGACAAATGTTGCTTCAAAAAATCTCGAATTTGCTTGAGCTGAAATCCTTTAGCAAGTTGGCGCAGGTGATGAACGAAAGGCACTAATGTCGCGTCAGAATGTTCGAGTTTAGCAGTTTCTTCCAGAATAGCTTCAATATCGCCCATTGCAGCCAATCTTAACAACGCCAAGACTGACTCTGAGGCAGGAGACACCATCGTTGAGTCAGCAGCAGCAATCTCAGAACAGGCTTTTGCAGTTTGATCGCTCCGCTTTTTGCTTTGTGCTCTTTCTTCGTAAACCCATTCTAGTCTCAAATGCAGGCGCAATAATTCTAAAAGCTCGTTAGTTTGAATCGGCTTGGTGAGAAAATTATCGCAACCTGCAAGTATACTCTCTTGCTTGGTAGTCTCGTAAACGTTAGCGGACAAAGCGAGGATAACCGTATCTTTTAATTCCGGCAACTGTCGCAGCCGCCTGGTAGCTTCCCAACCGTTCATTACGGGCATCAGCAAATCCATTAAAATTATATCCGGTAGAAATTCCTGTGCTTTGTGCAAGCAGTCTTCGCCGTCTGTAGCTTCTGCAATTTCAAAGCCTAAATGAAAAAGCAGCCTGTGCAACATGGCGCGATTTACTTCGTGATCGTCCACTATTAGCACTTTCCGCTGGGCGCCGATAAAACCTACAAGCTGCCTTTTTTGTTGCCGGGAGGGGAGTTCCGAACAGTGGGCGACTGCTGGCAAGTCTAGATCCAACCAAAATATGCTGCCTTTGCCGGGGGTACTTTGGACGCGAATTTGGCTGCCCATCATTTTGACTAATTTTTGGCTGATGGAAAGTCCCAGTCCAGTACCTTCGACGAAATTGTTATGATCGCCCACTTGATGAAAAGGCAAAAATATTTCTTCTAATTTATTCTGCCCGATGCCAATGCCGGTATCTTCGATTTGAAAGCGAATTGTAGGCGTAGGGGCACGATCGCCGGTCTTATCTGCTGTTATCACCTCGCGCGCTTCTTTTGTTCCCAGCGGCGGGAGCGACATTTGCTGCGCGTCTAAATTCGCGGTCAAATCGATCCTTTGAGTGCCAATTTCCGCTGCCAAATTAGAAGTTTCGCAGTTGGTTTGAGGATAATTATCGGGGAAATTTGCTGCATAACCGACTTTGAATGTAACGCTGCCGCTGTTCGTAAACTTAACGGCATTGCTGAGCAAATTAATCAAAACTTGACGCAACCTTTTTTCGTCTGCCAAAATGCCCTCTGGGAGCGCTGAAACCTGCTCGTAATTAAAGGCAATTCCTTTTTGAGCAGAGCGCATCTTGAACAAATCAATAATACTTTTAACAAAACTGGAAAAATGCAGGTTGGTCAGCGACAGCTCCATTTTACTAGCTTCGATTTTTGAGAGGTCTAAAACATCATTAATCAGCATCAGCAGGTGATTGCCGCACTGGTGAATGTTGTTAAGACTTTCCTGCTGATCTGCGGTAAAGTTTTTATCGACTTTGAGCAGTTGAATGTATCCCAAAATCCCGTTCAAAGGCGTCCGCAATTCGTGGCTCATGTTGGCGAGAAAGTCGCTTTTAGCGCGGTTGGCGGATTCGGCGGCTTCTTTAGCTAATTGCAGGGCGGCTTCTGCAAGTTTGCGATCGGCAATTTCGGTTTGTGCTTGTTCAAATAGCGTCGATTGTTGAATGGCGATCGCCAACTGCACCCCCAATTGTTTTAGGCACTCTCCCTCGAATTGCTGCCAGGGACGCGGGCCCGTGCAGTGGTGGGCAATTAACAGCCCCCACAAGTTTTCGCCTTGCAAAATCGGCACTACCAGATTCGCTCTCACATCGAGCCGAGTCAACAAAGCCAAGTGGCAGTCGGCCAGGCCGGCATTGCAAACATCTTCTGTGGCTCTAATTCTGCCGTCTAGGTAAAGAGGAACGTAGGCTGCCCCAAAACAGGGGTCATAAATTTCCGTTCCTACAATTGGTCGGACATTTTCGGCAACCGACTCGACAGCGATAAATCCGCTCCACTCCGGATTGAATTGGTAAATAATAGTACGGTCTACTTGCAAAAACTGCCGCACTTCTTCGACACTTTTGGTAAGAATTTCTTCAAGATTGAGAGAAGATCTAATGCGTTCTAGCATGGCTACTACCAAGTGTTCCCGCCTTAACTTTTGGCGCAAAATTACTTCTGATTCTTTGCGTTTTGTGATATCAGTAATTACTCCAATTAAGCCGATGTAATTACCATTACTATCTTGAATACTGTCGGCTCGCACGAGAGCAGTTACTGCTTCGTAGCTCTTAGCTCGCATGGCCACTTCGCCACACCACGAGCGACCTTGGCGAAGGCTTTTATAAATTTGTTTGTAATTTTTATGCCGGACGTAAAGCGCGGTTATATCGCCAATATCATTGAGTTCTTCCACCGTGTAGCCGTAGCGCTGAATGAAGGCTTGATTGTGGTAAATAGATCGCCCTTTCAAGTCGGCGATCACGATCGCATCGCTGGTACTTTCGACGGCTTGAGTGACCTGCAGTAAAGCTAATTCTGCTGCTTTGCGATGGCTGATATCCGTCATCGAACCCACCATCCGCAGAGGGTTTCCGGCTTCGTCCCACACTGCTTGAGCGCGGGCGAGCACCCACTTATAGCTACCGTCTTTGCACTGCAAGCGGTATTCCGCGGCGTAATGGGGGGTTTGGCGATCGAGATAACCTTGGATCGCTGCTTGCACTCGTGAGCGATCGTCTGGATGGATGCGATCGATCCATGCGCTGTAGGTGCTGTCCATTTCGCCGTCTGTGTAACCGATAATTTCTTGCCAGCGGGCTGATCGAAAAGCTTCATTTGTTTGAAGATTCAGATCCCAAATTCCGTCTTGATTGCCTTTGAGAACTAACTGCCAGCGTTCTTCACTTTTACGCAATTCTTCTTCGGCTTGTTTGCGCTGAATATGATCGCCCAACTGAGTCGCTACAGCCTTAACCAACTCTACAATACGCGGTTCCATAATCGAGCGGTCGCGCTTGCAGAATACTAAAACTGCCAGCACCTTTGAGCTAGCGTGAATTGGCACTCCGAAACAAGCTTTCAATCCGACTGATGCCGCCATTTGCGATCGGGCAAAAAGATGATTTTTGGCTAAAGAAATATCTTCAATCCATTCTACATTTCTGGTTGACCAAATCCGTCCAGGTACTGACACTCCGGCGGCGAATCTAATTTTTCTACTTTCGCGGCCGAACGTATCTAAATCGCGATCGCTAGCGTACCAAGTTTCGCTGTGTTCCAAAAAAGTACCATTAGCAGTCGGTATCCAAGCTTCCGCAAAATTCCAGCCGATCGCATTGCACAGCAACCGCAGGATATGTGGGAGGGCGCTGTGAAAATCTGCAGACTGACTAATGGCTTGAGTTGCTGCCAGCAACAGCTTTATTTCATCTTCTGCTTGCTTGCTTTCTGTAATATCAGTTCCCGTGCCGAGAATTTGTTTTAACTTACCATCTGCTGTTTTTGCAAATACAGTATCTCGGCTGACAATCCAGCGCCAAAAACCATCCTTGTGCCTAATTCTGTATTCAATTTCAAAGATATCCCCTTCCGCACCAGTTTCGACTTGCTGTAAATAATCAGGTATTTTGATTGAATCTTCCGGGTGAATTAAAGTTGACATCATCCACGGCCCGATTGCCTGAATCTCCTCTACTGTATAGCCGAGAATGCGGTATATAGAAGCGTTCGCATAGATATTTTTTTGTTCTATTAAGTCATAAACATACAACATATTAGGACTTGCTCCAGCAATTTGTTGAGCGAACCGCTGGCTTTCCCGCAGTGCTGCTTCTGTTTTTTTTCTTTGGGAAATATCGCGAACAATGCAAATGATTTCCCCGGCGGGCAGCATTGTCAGCGAGACATCTATAGGGACTTCCGAGCGGTCGCGACGGCATCCTACTGCTTCGGTGCTGTAAGAACCTTTCTGCACTAAAGTCGGCAGGACTTCTTGCTCGAACCTTTGCAGCTCTGCACCTTGGTAGAATGTTTTCCAACTTTTACCTAAGATTTCTTCGAGAGAGTCGTAACCGTAGATTTTTACTCGGGCTGCGTTGCAATAAATCACCTCTTTGTCGGCACTGAATATGGCGATACCTTCGGAAGCTTGGGCCATGGCTGCTGCTTGCCTCTGGAGGACTGACTCAGAGCGTTTGCGTTGAGTGATATCGCGGACGATCGCGATAATTTCGTCCTCCGTGCAGAAGACAATTCTCGCTTCAAAATCGTACAGTTCACCATTAACTGGCATTTGATATTCTACGACTTGAAGCTCGCCATTGTCGCTCGCTTTTAGATTGCCAGACAATATTTTTTCAGCAAAAGCAGTCGGCAATATGTCTTGTGCTTTTTTACCAATCAGTGCTTTTTGTGGTAGGATATTCTCGAAATCTTTGGCAGGTTTGAAGTCTACAAAAGTGCCGTCTGCCCGACAGCGAAATATCATGTCTGGTATCGCATTTAAAAGAGCGCGGTTGGTGGCTTCGCTCTTACGCAATTCAGCTTCAGCTTGCTTGCTAAATGTAACGTCGCGAGCCACTGCATAAATCAAACCTTCTTCTGCAAACGGCGATGCTGTCCACGACAGCCACTTATAAGTACCATCTTGGCAAAGATAGCGGTTTTCTAAGCTAATAACAGGGTGGCTTTTTTTAAGTTTTTCTAATTCCGCTACAGTAAACTCTAGGTCTTCTGGATGGACGAATTCTATCAAAGGTTTGGCTAAGATTTCTTTACTGGTATAACCTAATAAATTCGACCAAGCGGGGTTTAAGCGTTTGAAATAGCCATCAAAACCTGCAATGCAAAGTAAATCAAGGGAGAGATTAAAAAATCGATCGCGGTCTTGCTGGGTTTGTTTTAATTCCGTAACATCCATCACCAAACCGTCCCAAACTATATCGCCGTTGGCTTGCTTTTCTGGCTGGGACGCGCCTTGCAGCCATTTCACTCGATCTCCCATAACTTGCCGCCATTGGTGTTGCCAAGCTTGCTGAGTCGCCGCTGAAGTTGCGATCGAACGCTGCAAGTCTGAGATGTCGTCTGGGTGAACTGTTGCAAAAGCCAAAGTGGCATTTTCTTCTATTTCTTCTGGTTTTAAATTATATATGTGCCAACTGCCCGAAGAAACGTAAGTAAAAGATGTTTTACCATTTGCATAAAGCCGATATTGATAAATCATTCCCGGCACGTTGTCGGTCATTATTTGAAATCGAGCTTCGCTTTCCTGCAACGCGATTTGCTGGCGTTTGTATTCGGTAACATCTCGCATTGTTCCGACCAACATTTTACGACCGTCCGCTTTGTTAAAAACGGTTTTTTTGGTAGATATAATGCGTTTGTTTCCCTGACTATCGGTAAAATTTTCTTCCGTTTCCTGAGAAATACTTCTTTGCAATACTTGCTCGTCTTGTTGCCAAAAAAAAGCCGCTTGAGCTGGGGGGAAAAAATCGTATCCTGACTTGCCAATCAGTTCCGATCGCCTTTTTCCTATCAAATTGCAAAAAGCATCGTTTAAAACGATCCATCTGTGCTGCTCATCTTTGACAAAAATCGGGTCAGGAGTAGAATTAATCGTGTGATTTAAAAACTCTTCTGATGCTTTTAATTGAGCTTCGTAACGGTAGCGATCGCTCACATCCAAGACTACTTTAATCATCCGGTCGATCGAGCCGTCCCGGCCGCGAATACAGCGCAGAGAAACTCTAGTGTAAACTGTTTCTCCGTCTTTTCGACGCCACCTTTTGTCTAAAACATAGCCTTCGCTTTCCCCGGCTAAAACTTTTTTTAACGGCTGTAAGCTAGCCTGCAAGTCATCAGGAAAACCCCACTGAGCCCAATTGTTGTGCAAAAACTCTTGGCGATCATACCCCAGCAACTCGCACAAAGCATCGTTAACTTCCAAGCACTTGCATTTTTCGGGTTCTGATGGGGAAATTGGAGGAGCAATAATGGCAATTCCGACGAGAGAATTCTCGACTACCGAGCGATATTTTTCTTCGCTTTTTCGCAAAGCTTCTTGGTTGTGCTGGCGCTCGACTGCGTAGCGGAGCGATCGAATTAACACTTCGCTGTCGATGTTTCGCTTGACTAGATAATCCTGAGCTCCGGCTTGAATTGACTGCACGGCAAGTTCTTCATCGTTGCGGGCCGTCAGTACGACAATCGGAGTATTTAGGCTGTATTCTTGTATTTTGACAATTGTACTTAAGTCTTGGCTGTCGGGCAGCGAAAGGTCTAGTAAAATCACATCAAAATGTTCGCCGACCAAAAGTTGTTGCGCTTTGCTGAGGCGGTCTGTACAGCTTACTGACAGCCTTTGAGGCTCGGCTCGGCTGATATTTGTTTCTAATAATAATTCTTCGATAAGATCGGCTTCGGCTTGATTGTCTTCGACGAGAAGAACTTTAAAGCCGTTTCGCTTTGCGCCGGGGCTCAAAACTGATATCATATACCTTGTTCTTTGTCATAAGGCAGTCGAGCTAACTATTATAGCATATAAATAATTCCCTCGCCCCAAATCCCGCCACTCCAAGTTAAAAACTCTTTGGTTCAACAATTACAATCCACTCTATGCCACTGTTTTTTTGCTCTAAGTAAATCCACGCAATCAGAGGCTAAAATTTTACGGTTTTTAGGATCTCGGTTTTAGGAAAAAACTAAGCTGCTGGGTGTTGTGTTTTTTTTGCTAGCACCCCGGTCAGTCGATTTTAGATTTTAGATTTTAGATTTAGTCCACAGATGAATCGGGGAAGTTGAACTAGAACCTAAAATTTTGGGTGACTCACGGCTGCTGTCGGAAAGTCAGTATCCGTTTTTGGGCGGAGTCAGCCGATCGCGCGATCGAACCCCACCCTTTGTTGCCCTTGGATTCCGCTACCAACACAATCCAAGCTATATCCCCACACCTATGAGCGCTCAACGCCAAAAAAGCCGTGGGAACTATCTTCGCTATTCATATTTTTACCACTTCTTTTATAATACCTTACATAAACTCATTACTGCAATTTCTTTACTTTTTGCAATCAAATAAAACATCTCCACAGGCCTTGCTATTTAGCCAAAAAGTGATAGTCTTGAAATAGAGGCAATCGAAAATTCGGTTGATACAGCCTAGGAAAAAAATTGAGAATTTTTGTAACAAAATTACAATTCCCAATAAACTGTCTTTTGTTTACTGTTTTTTGACCGAAATGAGCTGAAGTTGAGAGGAAAAAAGCAATGCTCGACAATTTAGCAATTGAACAAAAACCCGGTTTAATTCCCAAAGAAAAAGCCTTAGTATTGTTGTTTGATGAAGTCGGCATCGCCGACATCCCATTAGTAGGGGGAAAAAATGCTTCTTTGGGCGAAATGATTCAACAGTTAAGCCCCCAAGGAGTTAGAGTTCCCAACGGATTTGCAACTACAGCATACGCTTACCGGTACTTCATCCAGTCAGCGGGTTTAGAAGCTAAATTGCGCGAAATTTTTGCCGATTTAGACGTAGAAGATCTGCAGAACCTGCGACAAAAAGGCAAGCAAGCGCGGGCACTGATTCTCGACACACCATTTCCGCGAGAACTCCAAGCGGCGATCGCGGATGCTTACGAAAAATTGTGCGATCGCTACGGCGATAGTACAGACGTAGCAGTGCGTTCCTCCGCCACCGCCGAAGACTTACCCGACGCCAGTTTCGCGGGACAGCAAGAAACCTACCTCAACGTCCAAGCTTGCGCTGGCGTCCTCGAATGCTGTCACAAATGCTTTGCTTCCATATTCACAGATCGCGCGATTTCCTACCGCCAACAGCGGGGATTCGACCACTTTGAAGTCGCCCTATCAGTCGGCGTCCAAAAAATGGTGCGATCGGACTTAGCATCCTCCGGCGTCATGTTCAGCATCGACACCGAAACCGGATTCAAAAACGCCGTATTAGTAACCGCCGCCTACGGATTAGGCGAAAACGTCGTCCAAGGCACCGTCAACCCCGACGAATACTTCGTCTTTAAACCAACCTTAAAACAAGGTTTTCGTCCGATTTTAGACAAACGTCTCGGCAGCAAAACCCTCAAAATGGTGTACGATATCGGCGGTTCTAAATACACCAAAAACGTCTCCGTGATCGCAGCAGAAAAAAATAAATTTGCTATACAAGATGATGAAATTCTGCAACTAGCAAAATGGGCCGTATTGATCGAAGAACACTACTCTAAAGTGCGCGGAACTTATACCCCGATGGACATTGAGTGGGCAAAAGACGGCAATACGGGCGAATTGTTTATTGTGCAAGCGCGACCCGAAACAGTACAATCTCAAAAGTCTGCTAAAATTTTGCGAAACTACAAATTGCAAGGCACCAGTGCAGTTTTAGCAAAAGGACGCGCCGTTGGCGAATCAATCGGACAAGGCAAAGCCCGCGTGATTTTAGATGTGCACAGAATCGCTGAATTTCAATCAGGAGAAGTTTTAGTTACCAACAAAACAGACCCGGATTGGGAACCGATTATGAAAAAAGCAAGTGCGATCGTCACCAATTCCGGTGGCCGCACTTGTCACGCCGCCATCATCGCCAGAGAAATGGGAATTCCCGCCATTGTCGGCACTGGCGATGCCACCCAAATCTTAAAAAACGGGCAAGAAATCACTGTTTCTTGTTCGGAAGGAGACGAAGGCAAAGTTTATGCCGGTTTGCTTCCTTTTGAAATTCAAGAAACCGCGATCGAGAATTTACCCCGCACCCGCACTCAAATTTTAATGAATGTCGGGAACCCAGAAGAAGCGTTTGGTTTATCAGCGATTCCTTGCGACGGCGTAGGCTTAGCGCGGTTGGAATTCATCATTGCCAATCACATTAAAGCACACCCGCTGGCACTGATTCACTTTGACGAATTGGTGGATGAATCAGTCAAAGAAGAAATTGCAGAACTGACAGCACTTTACCAACACAAACCCGATTTCTTCACCGACAAACTCGCCCACGGGATTGCCACAATTGCCGCCGCATTTTATCCAAATCCAGTTATCGTGCGGATGAGCGATTTCAAGAGCAACGAATATGCTAATCTTTTGGGAGGGCGGCAGTTTGAACCCAAGGAAGAAAACCCGATGATCGGGTGGCGTGGCGCCTCTCGCTATTACGACCCAAATTACCGCGAAGCTTACGCTTTAGAATGCAAAGCATTAAAGCGAGTTCGCGACGAAATGGGCTTGACAAATGTGATTCCGATGATTCCATTTTGTCGCACCCCGGATGAAGGGCGAAAAGTGTTAGCCGAGATGGCAAAACACGGTTTAGTTAAGGGCGAGAACGGCTTGCAAGTTTATGTGATGTGCGAATTGCCGAGCAATGTCATATTTGCTGACGAATTTGCCCAAGTTTTTGACGGATTCTCGATCGGCTCTAACGATTTAACTCAGCTAACATTAGGATTAGACCGGGATTCTGCTTTAGTCGCGCACATTTTTGACGAACGGAATGAAGCTGTCAAGCGAATGGTAGAAATTGCTATTAAAGCCGCTAAGAAGTACGGCCGCAAGATTGGGATTTGCGGTCAAGCGCCCAGCGATTATCCTGAGTTTGCTCGTTTCTTAGTTGAGTTGGGAATTGATTCGATTAGTTTGAATCCCGATTCGGTTTTGAAGACTTTGTTAGATGTTGCTAAGGTGGAAGGTGCGGGTTCGTTGATGGATTTAGCGGGGGATGTTGCTAAGGTTTAACCGTTTGGGTTTTTGAGAGCAACCGGGTTTCTCAAAGAATAGCTGCCCCATGTTCTGACTTGGTTGTTTTTGAACTCGACCCGGTTTCTCATATCTAGTCCTGTAAAATAACCGATCTCGCGTTTGTAGTGATGAATCCAAGTCCTCTGATTTTTATCAGGACTTGCAGTCGTCACTACAAACCTATTCGATTGCGGCTAATTGACTGAACATAATATCACACCCTACCTGGGCTTCTGGCTTTGTTGGGCCGTGGCGATGCGCTTTACGGAGAAAGTGGCGCCAACAGCTCGCGCCCTCCTCACGAGCCAGCAAACGGTTAACGGTTTAATAGTTTGAGACTTGGCTCGGAACTTTTGTGATTTAAAACCGTCTTTTCGGGAATGATTTTCTCTTGCCGATCGCCTAAATTAAAACAAATATTCTCCACATAAGCTCTGAAAAAGTGCTAACTGCTCTCCTGATTATTTTCATAGGTTTAGCTCCCTCGCTGCTGTCTTTGTGGGTGATGCGCTCTGCCCAGGGACAAGCTCGCGACAGAATTGCAGCGGCCAGACTTGCGGTAGCCAATAGATCCCTGCGAACTCCACTAGCAACTGCCGATCGCACTTACATACAAGGTCTCGGTTATCCGATCGGCGATATCACTTGCGAGTATAACGCCCGCTCTAATTACATTCGCTGCGCTGTCAATCCTTCAGGGCCCTGTCAAGATTGTCGGTACTACCAAGCCAGAACACTTGACGTTCGCGGTGAAAAGATATAGCTTATATTGATGCTTGTCTCTATGCCTATTTGGGGATTTAATAATCAATGAGTTAATATATACTTACGTGTAATGATTCTTGTTGGAGCTTGTTTTGGACGACCCACGCCAAAACTAAGCCATTAAAACCTAATCGAGCATTATTGCTTGGTTACAGTTGCCATAACTGGCGGATTGCGATCGGTGTTTTTCTAGTTGAGGATTTACGATCAGAAACCAAGTTTAGATGATAAATTTTGGTTGGGGGGCGAGAAACCTAGAAATAAATTGGGTTTTTAGTCTTCGGGGGGTAACTCCTGCAGTTAAGAAAATTAGCCAACAAAAATCGTAAGTAGCTGAGGTGCAGATCTCCAAATCAGTTTCTCCAAAACATCATGAAAAATTCTGCACGAAACATTGTCCCGAGCATTTATCCTAAACAGAAACCAGCTCGAAGACTCTAAGTTGGCAACTTGAGAAGTTGCTTGTGGGCGGCACTAATCTGTTTTTGCGATCGTAGCGAAACAGTCTCAAACCTAGATTGCTATCTCCAGACTCCCAGTCATGAATTTTTAAGACGCTTCGTCGATACAGGGTATGCCAATTTCAATTGAATCTCATATGTTGCACCATTTTCAAGAATAGGCTTTCCGGCCTGTTTCACAACAAGTGAATTTTCTTATGGGCTGGGCAGGAGAACCCCCCATAGAAGGCTTATTGAGAATGGTACAAGATCTCAGTTGAATAACACTTCGGGCACGGCCGCCATAATTATGTCACGGCTATAACTCCCTAATTAATGTCTGGTTGCTATTGTGAACAGGGCTTGCACACCAAAACCAAAGAAACCTAGTTGTTTACCGGGAGCGAGGGCTGCAAAGAAGTCTTTTCGTCCCTCAAACCAGGTTTATACATCTAGAAATAGTGAATTTTCTCTGCAGATTAAAGTGCATTAGACGATGTACAGAAAACCTCATTAAGGCAATTTTTGAGAACTCGTGTTATTATCTACTGCGCTATGTAAGAGATAAGCGTGTAACAGATACACTCGCTAACAGAAAAGAAAAAAGCCGAAGGCAAAATATCACCCGATAGAGAGATTATGGGGATTTAACCCCCAAATCCTCAGCGCTTCTGCAGGCGATATTGGCAATGCTATCAAATATCAATATAGCACTGCTTTGTGCTGAGTAAAATTCGCTTTTTGCTCTTGCTCCGAGTCAAGCAGCAGAGCCTCTTACTCTGCAATTAAACCTTTTCAATAGGTGATAATGATCATCGGGAAATGGGTACATCATCTACAATCCGTGAGGCAATTTGACCATGCAAAGCATCTGCAACAAACCAATTTTTATCGCCCCCAAAATATGTGACTCCACCGCAAGGATTGCGGGCGCTAACTCCCAATCAACAGCAACTTATCATCAGAAAAAACCAATAAAACAAGTAAAAACAGAGGAGTGTTTCCTGTCCCAGAAACTTCGTGGCGACATCAGAATTGGGCATCCCCACAGAGAATTTTTGCGAGCAACCGAGTCTGTGGGCGCCCGGACTCTAAAAAATGTACTGTTCCTCGATGCCAGAGTACAGAACGGCGACAGCTTGGCAAGAGGATCAACAGCCGATACAGAGGTATTTGTACTGGACTCGACGCGGGATGGAGTCGAGCAAATTACTAGAATTTTGGCTAATTACAGCGATTTAGACAGCCTTCAGATAGTTTCTCACGGTCGAGAAGCGGGGGTGCAGCTAGGGTCGATCGAACTCTGCAACGACAACTTAGAAACCTACAGCCATTTGTTACACCAGTGGGGAAAAGCCCTCAGCGAGAGAGGAGATATCTTGTTATTCGGCTGCAGCGTCGCAGCGGGGGAAAGTGGCGAGGCCTTCGTGCGGCGGCTGAGCTTGATGGTCGGTGCAGATATTGCCGCTTCCGACAACTTGACGGGCAGTGCCGCACTCGGCGGCGACTGGCAATTAAAATTTGCGACCGGGGAAATAAAAGCGAGAATCGCCATTGGAAAAGAAGTGCTCGAAGCCTACCCTTACGCCCTCGGCACATTAGTTAACGAAACTTTCAAAAACTCCACAGTTAGGGGGCCTTGGATTTACGGGGGAAACAACGGGGCACTGTTCAATCCCACCAGCGGGGTTCCAGCAGCCAATCAACGTATCCCCGGCATTACCGGAGGCACAGTATCCGGCGTACTTCCGGCTTTGGGCGGTTCGAGTCCCGGCGATGGCGCTCTGCAATTAACTCCAGCAGTAAACCTTCGGGAAGCCTTTGTCATCTACAACAACCCCATTCCTTCAACAGACGGTCTCAGAGTCCAGTTTGATTTTTATTCTTACGGTTCAAGCCAGCAATTTAATGCTCAGGGCCCCTCTATTAGCCCTCAGCCAGGGGACGGGCTGGGTTTCTTCTTGATTGACGGCACTGTTAGCCCAACCAGGACTGGGGGTTATGGCGGTTCTCTGGCCTACGCTCCACGAACGAATATACCCGGTATTGAGGGAGGTTATTTAGGCATTGGGCTTGACGAGTTTGGCAATTTTTCAACATCCACAGAAGGGCGCTCCGGCCCGGAGCCACCTCCGATTCCCGGCTCCTCTATTGGTTCTTTCAGACCTGATTCAGTAACGGTTAGAGGAAATCAAGCAGAAGGTTATAAGTTTTTAACAAATGCGATCGTTCCCTTCGGCATCGATAACATTCCTACGAGCATTGACTTTAGTGGCCCTGAACCCGGCAGCAGTTTTAACTTCAGCAATACGTTCACGAGCGATCGCAATTTAGCCAAAAGATCCGTTCAAATTACGCTGAATCCATCTAACGATCCGGTGAATCCCTCTCGCCTCACCGTTGCTTTCGATGAAAATTTCGACGACATCTACGAAACTACATTGATCGACATCCCCAACTTGGCCACCGAAAACGGCCCAGTACCGCCACTTTTCAAATTTGGTTTTGGCAGTTCCACCGGAGGCGCCAACAACATTCACGAACTTCAAAACGTGGTAGTTGAAACTATCAATCCTCCCAGTATCGCCGCTGAGGTTGCCACTATCAAGACCGGCCCGCAGTTCGTCAAGTCCGAAGGCAGCATTACCTACACGATTACTACAGTAAACAAGGGGCCAGCGCCCGCTACAAACGTCCTGATTCAAGACGAAATACCTTTAGAACTGCTGCGTCCGGGCGGATTGCCGCCGATTCTCAGTGCCTCCAACAACGGCACTTACGTGAACCAAACCAAGGCTGTCACCTGGCCGTTAATTCCGGTTCTCAATGCCGGCGAGACTGTGACTTACACCCTGACAATTGAGTTGCCGCCCGGTTTAACCAGCGGTAGCAGTTTTGCCAACGTTGCATTCAGCACTAGCTCGACTTTCGACCCCGACCTCAGCAACAACAGCGGTGTACTCGCGCCAGGGCAAATCGAGGCGCCTGGTGTAGTCCTTACCACAGTTGTCGATACAGTCGCGGATTTAGTTACTACCAAAAGTGGCCCTGTGACCACCTCGGCCGGGTCAAGCGTCGCCTACACGCTGACTACGACTAACAGGGGGCCCGACCCCGCTGCCAACGTGACCATCACTGACAGCATTATTCCGGGTTTGACAGGAGTCACCGTCTCGGACGGCGGCACTTACGACGCAGTTTCCGGCATTGTCACCTTCCCAGCACTGACGGCGCTGGCAAATGCGGCTACTGCGACCCGCACCATCAGTTTCATCGCCCCAGCCACCCGTACCGACATCAGCAACACGGCCCGAAGTAGCGCCGCGACTTTCGATCCGATCCTCACTAACAACAACGGCTCGGCAACCAACAAAGACGGCACTCCCACTAACTCTACGGTTACGACCAGTATTGCACCCAACGCCGACCTCGCAACCACCAAAACCGGCTCTACGAGTGCTACTGCCGGTAGCTCGGTCAGCTATACGATCGCCACAGTCAACTTAGGGCCGAGTCCTGCAGAAGCTGTAACCATCACTGACAGTATAGTTCCCGGGTTAACCGGAGTCACGGCATCTAACGGCGGCGTTTACGATCCAGCGACAGGCATTGTCACCTTCGCCCCCGTGGCAATCGCCAATGCGGAGACTGTCACCCGGACGATCGGCTTCACAGTACCGCCCACCCTAACTTCCATCAGCAACACGGCAAGAAGTACCTCCATCACTCCCGACTCCACTCCGGCCAACAACAACGGTACAAACCCCAACGCCACCGTCACTACCTCGATCGATGCTGTGGCCGATGTTGTCACCCAAAAAACGGCTCCGCCCAGCATCAAGGTGGGCGACACGCTCCTTTATACAATTACTACTACCAACAACGGGCCGAGTCCCGCGACCAACGTAGTCATCACCGACAGCCTGATTCCCGGCTTAACGGGAGTCACCGTATCCGATGGCGGAACCTATAATCCAACCACAGGGGCGATCGAGTTCCCAGCGATCGCGACTTTAGCCAGCGGCAGCAGTGTCACCCGCCGCCTAATTTTTGTACCCCCGCCTACCCTGACGAGCATCACCAACATTGTATTAAGCCGGTCGGACACTCCAGACCCGGACTTAACGAACAACAACGGTTCGACAGTCGCAGTGCCCGGTGAGGCGGGGGGCCGAGTCACCACCTCGATCGATCCTGTGGCCGACCTGGTTACGTCCAAAAGCGGTCTCACATCTGCTCCTGCTGGTAGTTCCGTAACTTATACTATAACTACCGCCAACAATGGGCCGAATGCTGCTGAAAACGTAGTGATTACAGACAGCATCATTCCCGGTTTAACGGGAGTCAGCGCATCCGATAACGGCACTTACGACCCGGTGACAGGGGTTGTCACCTTCCCAACAATTCCCAGTTTGACTAGCGGCAGCAATATCAACCGCGAGGTAACAGTAGTCGTTCCAGCGACGGGTACCATTAGCAATACTTCCCAGAGCCGATCGACCACTTTTGACCCCGAACCCAGCAATAACAACGGTTCCGAGTCCAGAGCCACTGTCACCACCGCCATCAGCGCGCAGGCAACACCCAACAAACTTCCATCAGCCAACAGTAGCAACGCTGCGCTAGCGCCCAACAGCGTTGTCCAAATTAGCGGGCTCGGAGGCAGAGACTCAGACGGCACAGTGGTTACATTCACCATCAGCACCCTGCCGCCGGCAAATCAAGGCCTCTTGTTCTTGGGCGACCCCGCAACGGGGGGAGTCGCCGTCACGGCTGGTCAAACCCTGACAGCCGAGCAAATGACGCAGTTATTCTTCCAGTCGGCCGGCAATTTTACAGGGGCAAACTTTAGCTACACCAGCAAGGACAATCTCGGTGGCAGCAGTCCTGCTGCCACAGTTTCTCTGGTGTCGCTGGCGTTCAACTACCCGCCGGTACCCACAAACTTCAGCAAGACCCTGGCGCCAAACAGCACCGTCAACCTCACAGGGCTGACGGCCAAAGACCCCGACGACTCGATCGAATTCTTCACTATCAACACCCTGCCAGCGGCAAATCAAGGCGTCCTGTTCTTGGGCGACCCCAGCCAGGGAATCCGGGTCACGGCAGGTCAAAGACTCAGCACAGCTCAAATCAGCCAGCTATTCTTCCAAGCAACCAGCGAATTCGCAGCCACCAACTTTACCTACAGCGCCACAGACAGCCGGGGCGCCATCAGTCCAGTCCCTGCTACAGCCTCCCTGCTAGCACTATTACCTCCCACCGACCAGCCACCCATCGCCAACAACACCAGCGTCGCTGTGTTGCTGGGAAGAACCGTGAACATCCCCGGACTCGGAGGAACCGACCCCGACGGTACAGTGGTTTCCTTTACCGTAAACACCTTGCCGCCAGCCAATGAAGGCACGCTGTTCTTGGGCGACCCCAGCCAGGGAGTGCGGGTCACGGCAGGCCAAAGCCTGACAGCCGAGCAAATTACCGAGTTGTTCTTCCAGGCGTCCGGCAATTTCACAGGGGCAAACTTCACCTACAGCGCTACAGACAACCTCGGCGCCACCAGTGCCGCAGTCGCCACTGTCTCTCTCATTCCCCTTAAAGAATCGCTACCGACGCCGACACCCGCGCCGATACCGACACCCGCGCCAGAACCAACACCCGTCCCAGAACCGGAACCAACGCCGACGCCGACACCCGCGCCGACGCCGACACCCGCGCCAGAACCAACACCCGTCCCAGAACCGGAACCGATACCCGTCCCAGAACCGACGCCGACACCCGCGCCTACGCCGACACCCGCCCCGATACCGACACCCGTCCCAGAACCGGAACCGACACCCGTCCCAGAACCGGAACCGACACCCGCGCCGGAACCAATACCAACACCCGCGCCGGAACCAACTCCAACACCCGCGCCGGAACCAACACCAATACCAACACCCGCGCCGGAACCAACACCAATACCAACACCCGCGCCGGAACCAACACCCGCGCCGGAACCAACACCCGCGCCGGAACCAACACCAACACCCGCGCCAACACCAGCGCCGGAACCCGCCCCAGAACCACCCCCTATATTCAACCGAGTACCCGAACCCGATACCGGTTGCGGTTGCGACCCCTTGAAAGGGCCACCGAACTTCACATTTATCCAACCCCAGCCTTCGCCCATACTCAACTTCGACTCCAACGCCGCCCAACTCATCGACATCCAAAACACGATGAGAGGCACTCCCCGAAACGATTCCTTAACAGGAAACGAAACTAACCAACTGTTTCTCTCATTTCGCGGCGACGACACAGTGTTAGGTGAAGGCGGCAGCGATATCGTTTACGCCGACCAACAGCGAGACTTCATCGCCGCCGGTAGGGGCGACGACATCGTTTACGGCGGCAAAGACAACGATGCCGTATTTGGCGGCAAACAAGACGATCGCATTTTTGGCGATCGCAATGGAGACAGATTGTACGGCGATCGCGGTGCCGACACCATAGTCGGCGACAACGGCAACAACATCGACTTAACCGACAACGACGGCGACCTGATTTTCGGCGGGTCTTCAAGCGACGCCATTGCAGGCACTCAAGGCAATGACACGATTTACTCCGGCAAAGGCCCTGACATCGCCTACGGTGGCATCGACAACGACCTGATTTGGGGTGACAAGGGCCCGGACACCCTTTCCGGCGATAACGGAGACGACTCTTTGTTTGGTGGCGTACTCAACTCCCTAGACAGTGACCCCGACGGCTTCGATTTGCTGTTGGGAGGCAATGGCAACGACGTACTTAACAGCCAAGAACAAGACGACACCTTGCTGGGTGGCAACGGCCGGGATTTGGTGTTTTCCGGCAAAGGGGGCGATCGCATTTTTGGCGAAACTGACTCGGATACTCTCTACGGCAATCAAGGTTCCGACACCATACTCGGTGACTACGGCACTCAACAAGGCAGCACAATTGCCACCGAAGAAGCCGACTTAATTTTCGGCAACGACACCGGCGACATTATCGGCGGCGGCAGCGGTAACGACAGCATTTTTGCCGGCAAAGGTAATGACTTAATTTACGGTGGCAAAGACAGCGACCGGATTTGGGGCGAACTCGGTTCCGATACCATTGTCGGCGATGAGGGAGACGACTCGCTTTACGGTGGCTTGCAAAACCAGTTAGTGTGGGATGCCAACGGCCGCGACTTGCTGTTTGGGGGAGATGGCAATGACTTTCTCAATGGTGGTGAAAGTTCCGACTCTTTGAGTGGGGGTTCTGGTAACGATACCCTTCGTGGAGGCAAGGATGACGATGTAGTACAGGGAGATGCTGGCGATGACTCGATCTACGGCGACTCCGGCAGCGATATTTTGTGCGGCGATCAGGGTAACGATACCATTAGTGGCGATCGCGGGGAAAATCTGCGAGGCGCTGTGGGTGAAGACGGGCAGCAAGACTGCATCAACGGTGGCAGCGGCGATGACCTGTTATACGCCAATGAAGGTCAAGATACTCTCAACGGTGATGATGGTAATGACACGATTTACGGAGGGAAAGATAGCGATATTCTCAATGGGGGTGTTGGGGATGACTGGCTGTTTGGTGATGGGGGAGATGATACTTTGATTGGGGGTATGGGGAACGATCAGTTTGTGTTAAGCGCTAATAGCGGTATGGATACTGTGCTCAATTTTGATGTAGGAACTGATAAGTTTGTCCTGGCTGGTGGCTTTAGTTTTGAGGCTTTGCAAATTAACTTTACGGCGAATGCCACACTGCTGCAAGTTGCGGAGACTGGTCAGGTTTTGGCTCAGGTTTTTGGGGCTAATAATTCTCTGACTTCTCGGGATTTTCTGAGTCTTTCTCGTTAATACCAAAGCGCCGTAAACAGCGTGTAAGGTTTCATTCACACAGCACCTTACCGCTGTTTATTCAAAAAATCCAGTCCTAAAAAAATAGCTGCGATGCTTCCGGCTACACAAATTTCTCGGTTTTTTATTTTCCCCAAAAGTTCAGCAATGGGGACTAAAACTACTTCAATATCTTCTGTAATATCTAATTGTGTTTTGGTGGCAAGCTTGACCTTTTTAGCAAAGTATAGGTAGATAGAATTGGTGTCTTTTACAGGGTTATCATATAAGGTTGCTAGTTCCACAATTTCTTCAGCAACATATCCCGTTTCTTCGGCAAGTTCCCTGGTTGCTGCCGATTTCCCGCTCTCTTCAGCAGGGTTGAAAGATCCAGCAGGCAGTTCCAGCAAAATTTCGCCTACTCCGTGCCTGTATTGGCGCACTAATACAAGTTCTTGCTGCTCTGTCGTGGCAAATACGAGGGCGATATTGGGTCGGACATTAACAAAAAAGTCGTCTATAATTTGTCCGCTTGGCAATTCTATTTCATCTTGTCTAACCTGACACCACTGGTTGTTAAGAACGAAGCGCGATCGCAATAATTTCCATTTAGTTAAATTTTTCATATCGCCATAATGCTAAACTTTCAGCGTCATCCGAAGGCACAAATTTCCCATCCATAATCTATTTCCGATCAAAAACTTCACCCAGCCACCATGCCATATAAAAAATTACTCACCAGATTTGGGGAAGACTTACAAAAATTGACTGTTAATTCTCTACCAGCGGGATTGTTTGCGATCGAGTCACTGAGTCTGAGTCTAGCAGTGGTCGCCGCAGTTGCGACGGTGCCGGCAACACTGGAACCAGCAAATGCTTCTACACTCACAAGTTGGAAATTCGATCCGGCGACAAATCAGCTAGAAATTACTCTTCCAGAGGGAATGACGCCCCAGTATTCTCTACTAAATCCCAGTCAGATTGCTGTGGATTTGCCCAATACGGACATCGGAGTAGATGCAACTCAGCTATACCCAGAAGGCACAGTGCGTTCTGTGGGGGTTAGTCAAGTTCAACCGGGAAGGGCGAGAATTCTGGTCAATTTGGCTCCCGGAGTCGGTTTTAGCGGGGGGAAAGTTCAATTCCAAAGAATTGGGGTAGAAAATCGCTGGGTGTTACGCCCTTCGATCGAACCGACTCGGAGCGTGGAAACTCCCGGAACTCAACCCCAGCCTGCAATACAAGTACCGCAAAACCAGTCGCCGACAGATTCCAACTCAACTGCTGCCACAGAGGTCGATCGACCTGAATCTCCTATTTCCCGGAATCCCGCTACAAATTCTTCGCCGCCACCAACTCCAAATGACCAAATACGACCGCTAAGAGTGCCTTTAGTCAATGTTCGCCTTGAGGAACGCCGTCGAGTACAAGCTGCTGCTCTACCCCGCCTAGAGCCTCAAATAACCGCTGCTGCTGCAACCCAGCAGCGGACGCTTACCTTTGGTGAACCACTTCCTCGCGGACGATCGAATGCTCCTTTGCAGGCTGCGGCTGGGGCGAATGTCTTGTTGCCGGCGGGCACGGAGCTAAGTTTGCTATACCCGGGCGATCGGGCTTTGCGGCTGCAAGCGAAGCCCAGCCCACAGGAAGTGCTGCTGCTGCAAGGGGGAATTCTCGACAGTCGCGGTAATACGATCGTACCTGCTAATACGCCAGTCATCGGTCGGTTTGAAACAACCAACCTCGGCAGTCGATTTGTGGTCGAAGCTATTAGTCTCAACGGTCGCAATATTCCTCTCTTGGCTCGCTCGGAACCCGTGGGAGGCCGACGAGCTCAGCCTTCCGATCGCAGTTTGTTGCGAAATACTGGTATTGGTGGCTTAGCTTTGTTCTTGCTGAGCGGCTTTTCCGGCATCGGTTTGTTGGTTGGAGCAGCAGGTGGTGTTGCTACCACTTACGTGGCTGCTCCTCAACCGGCTACGATTCAACCCGGTCAAATTTTGCAAGTTCAGTTAACGGAAGATTTCCCCCAGTTTGGTTTTTGAAGGAAGAAGGAAGAGGGAAGAAGGAAGAGGGAAGAAGGAAGAAGGAAGAAGCAAGACTTTCTTCTTCGCTCGAACCTCTTCGTTCTATATTTACTTAGAGCAGTTTTCCATTCTCTGAAGTAAAGTAGGGACTTAAGCCAAGCCTAAGTCCCTACCCCATATCTGAAATTGACTCAACTGAAAACCGCTATATCGGCGATTTAGAAATTTTGACCTTCCGTGGTTGGAGCTATCGAACCCGGTTGGTTGAGGAACAGGTTTTTAGCGCCGTCGTTTTGGTAGATACAGTTAATTTCGGGTTGAGCTTCCAGCGGGCCGGTGAACCCAAAGGTGTTCATGCGATTTTTGCAATCCCGCACTTGGTCTTGGCTGATGAGTTTTCTTTGTTCCAGAATTGCCCAGTTATTGGTTCGCAGGACGCATCCGGGGCGCATACTCGGCTGCGAAATGTAGACGTTGAAGGGGTTGAGGGTGACGTAGAGGCGCATATCTGTCACCATCGCGCTTGCTCCAAACTGCACGCAAAGTTCTGGGTTCGGGGCGCTGCGATCGATAAATTCACGGGAGGCTACGTTCTCAGGACTAATTGTAGCTGTAGAGCTAAAGGCAATGCCAATCCCAATTCCCAGAATAAAGACGGCTGTTAAAATCCCTAGGGTGGCAGAATTGAGGAAAGAGGGTTTACCGGACTGAGGTTGACGCCGCGACTGTCCGCCAAATGAGCCGGAGTCTTCCTCTCCCCGGGATGGGTCGCCGCTGAATCTGTCGTCGTTGTAGGATTTAGGTTTGCGTTTCATATAAGGTTCCCTCAGTTCTGGAGACTCAACAGGTAGTAGTTTGTTATTTTTAACCGATATCGCCTTTCTAATATTATGGCGCTAGGAAGGTGGTTGCGGAGGGCCCAGGACGCCCCCTCTGGGTTTGGTGGTGCCGTTCACAACTCGCGATCGACCCAGGGGCTGCCTTGTCTGAATTTTCAGATTTCAATAAAATAGCTGAAAGTGACATACTCTTGCACAGCGGAGGAATCCGGCTCAAGATTGTTGACAAATTTTAACATTTTACAAGTCAGGAGGTATAGATTAGTGTCTGTCGAAATTATTCAAAAGCCTTCCACAGTCCGCAAGCTTGCACCGCGCTACCGCGTTCTGCTGCACAATGATGATTTCAATCCTATGGAGTACGTGGTGCAGACTTTGATGGCTACGGTACCGAGTCTGACTCAGCCACAGGCGGTAAATGTGATGATGGAAGCCCATACTAACGGGATGGGATTGGTGATTGTTTGCGCTCTCGAACACGCTGAGTTTTACGCTGAAACGCTCAATAACCACGGATTGAGCAGCACCATCGAACCTGACGATTAGAACCTGACGGTACTGCAACGGATTCGCCCAGTTGGTTTCCGGCTCATACCGTCAACCCTCATACCAAAAAGCCAAGGGTTCGGCCCTTGGCTTTTTGGTATATTTAATCCGGTAGATATGGAAATTTGAAGAGCATAGGTTTTTCGGAACGGCCGGAAGTGGTTCCGAGCTAGGTGAGCTCGATCGCCACTTTCAACTCTCCAATCTCAAATCTTTATCCGAAGAAACTAAAGAGGAAATTAATAACGTCCTCCTCCGCCTCCTCCTCCGCGAGCAAATTTTCCAGGACCGCCGCCGCCCCGGTTGCCGCCACCCCGGCCGCCTTCATCTTCGCGGGGCTTAGCTTTGTTAACTTTGAGGTCGCGACCCATCCACTCTGCTCCGTCGAGAGCACTAATGGCTGCATCTTCTTCTGCATCTGTGGACATTTCTACAAAACCGAAGCCGCGGGGGCGACTGGTTTCTCTGTCGGTAGGTAGATGTACTCGCTTAACGGTTCCGTATTCGGCGAAGACGGTGGTGATGTCTTCTTGGGTAACTTGGTAGGATAAGTTACCGACGTATATCGACATGAGGAATAACTCCAAAATTTAGACAGTGCGAAGATTTCAGTTTCGGAGAGTCCCCTGCCGATACAGAAGGGCAAGTTTTTAGACAATTCTGTAGCAATGAACAAAGCCTGCAACTGAATCTGATTCACACTTGGTACTTTAACATAGAATAGCGTCTTTTGAGTAGGTTTCAGCAGTTAATTAAGTCGTTCTAATTAAACGTAAAACTTTTAGGGTATTCATAAACCTGGTTTATCGGTGTGATGTTTTGCCTGCTGTGGAAGCAGAGAAAGTTATGCCGCCCGCTTTCACCGCAGGAAAGATACATCCACCTTGCCAAAGTTGGTACTCAAAGCTAGGTTTACGTTTTCCAGGGCTTTGACTAACCACACCACGCCTTCTCGGGTACTGCATTCGTAGTGACCGAACAAAATTGCCAGCCGCTTTTCTAGGTAGGGCTTGACTTTGCCGCAAATTAGTACGATTTTCAGCAGCAAACCAGTGGTTTGGGTCGGCCCGAGGTTTGAGATCAGGTCGATGAAGACAAA
This sequence comes from Microcoleus sp. B3-D2, assembly GCF_036705345.1. NCBI lineage: Bacteria > Bacillati > Cyanobacteriota > Cyanophyceae > Oscillatoriales > Microcoleaceae > Microcoleus > Microcoleus sp. B3-D2. Next base: position 146,836 of record NZ_JAUBUG010000002.1, on the reverse strand, counting down.
GTGGTTGGGCCGCACAGGACTCTCTACTACTAAAAAGTTCAATAACTGGCTGCAAGTTCTGATCATTAAAAATTCATTAAACTTTTGATCGTCGCTGTGGGGCAGGGTATTTTGTAGTTGCTTATACAATTTTTCGTTAAAGAGACGTTTGCCGTAGCGCTCATCGGTGACAGAAGAAATCAGGTATTCGTACAAGTCGTCTTTAAAGGAACGGTAGGACTGATGTGTGCTGGCGTTCGCCGTGAAACGGCCCGCTAGCTCTCTGTAGGTATCGGCTCCTTCTACTTTGCCGACAAATTGCTTGAGGGCAAAGAATAGTTCCGGGTCGGTCAACAGGGTCGGATTTTTTATAGGCTGTATATTTCGGCCGAAGGAAATGGAGGTTTCCCGACGCGCTATTTGAGCTTTTCTCACTTGGTGAGCAACATATTGTGAGAGGTTGATCTCAAATTGCTGCTGCTTTTGAGCTTGGATTTTTTTAATGATTTTTTGTTGTTCGTAGGTGCTGTCGTCGCTGAGGAGGCAGTGTTTGTAGAGGTAAGGGTAACGGGGAATTAAGGTTCCGAGGGCAAGGCTAGCAGGGGTTTTGCTGTTGCTGCTATCTTCATTGCTGTGAGTTATGACTTTGGCTAAGCGTTTGAGGGTGAGGTACTGTTCGCTTTCGATAAATTGATTTACTAATTTGGGGATGGAGCCTCGCCCCCCCGATCGATTGTATCCAAATAATATTTTGGGCGCTTCTTCAAACACAGCTATCAATTCAGGGATGGCGGCTTGCTTGCTGGGGTAAGTTTGCCAGCGGTTGATCAGGATGTGGCAGCAGCGGTTGAGGATGTATTTGAATTCTTGTTGAGCGTGTGCTGAGCGTGCTATTTTTTCGAGTGCGTCGGCGATCGAGCGATCGGGATATCCGACGCCCTCGATAAACAAAGTGCGAAAGCGGCCGATCAGTTCTGCCGGCTGCTCTCGTTGTACCAACTCCAGCCAGTGGTTGTAAAGTAGCTGTTCTTCTTCGTAACTCTGTCTATTGTAGTCGTTCACTGTGGATTAACCCTCCGAGGCTAGGGCAGGAGCTTTCAGCGCTCTTAGCTTAATGAATTGGCCAATGAATCCCAATAATTGAGTCAACCGAGCTGCTCGCCGGATGAGGCTTATGGGTAGAATCTGCCAGCAGCTACAGCAGATCGATATTTTTTGCTTAGTTAAACTAATTACCAACACCAGCATGACATGAATTGTTGGTAATTAGCAAGGCCTTAAATCACCATAGACTTTGTAAAGTATTGGTAAAGATTGTGAGGGGTACGGGAGAATTTCTTGGTTGCCTGACGATTTAATATTAGGATTGTCAAGGTCAATCCTGGTCGGCAGCCCCCAATCAGTTAAATGTGAGGTCGGGCGAGGTAGGATTAGCTATGAAAATAATTATTTGAAATGTGAGTGCTAGTTATGGTTTGTCGCGTAAGTATCGCCCAAATTGCTGAAATTTTAACTGTACCTTTGCCTGCTGTGTCTGAGGGCATTTTGACAGCTTTAGGGACAGGTATTGCCACCGATACGCGCACTCTTAAGGGGGGCGAAATATTTTTGGCGCTGCGGGGAGACAATTTTGACGGCCATCAATTTGTGGCAAAAGCCCGGGATTTGGGGGCAATTGCAGCGATTGTCGATCGAGAGTGGCAAGAGGAAGTGCCTAATTTTCCGCTGTTGCACGTTGACGATACTTTAAAAGCTTATCAGTCGATCGCCCGTTGGTGGCGCGACCAATTCAGTATACCTGTAGTTGCTGTTACTGGTTCTGTAGGTAAAACTACTGTTAAAGAGTTAATTGCGGCGGTTTTGTCAACGAAGGGAAATGTTCTTAAAACTCAATATAACTATAACAATGAAATTGGCGTACCAAAAACTCTGCTGGAGCTTTCACCTTCCCACAATTATGCTGTAATTGAAATGGGAATGCGCGGGAGTGGCGAAATTGCGCTGCTGTCGCAAATTGCTAGTCCTACTGTTGCGGTAATTACTAATGTAGGAACGGCACATATCGGACGCTTGGGATCGGAAGAGGCGATCGCCCAAGCTAAGTGCGAACTTTTAGCCGAAATGCCTACAGATAGCATTGCTATTCTAAATCACGATGGTGACAGATTAATCGCAACAGCAGCTAAAGTTTGGCAGGGAAAAACTTTTACTTACGGTTTAGAAGGCGGGGATTTATGTGGGGAATTCCTCAATCATGATACAATGTTAGTAGAAGGTGTGGAATTCCCCCTGCCACTGCCGGGACGCCACAATGCTGTAAATTATTTGGCCGCTTTAGCGGTAGGAAAAGTTTTAGGTATTGATTGGGAAGTTTTAAAGCAAGGTTTGTCTGTGCAGTTACCGGAGGGACGGGCGCGCCGCTACGATTTGCCGCAGGACATTGTGATTCTGGATGAGACTTACAATGCTGGTTTGGAGTCGATGTTGGCAGCCCTGAGACTGTTAGCAGATACTCCCGGAAAGCGCCGGATTGCGGTGTTGGGAACGATGAAGGAATTGGGCGATAGGGCGATCGAATTTCACCGACAAGTGGGAAGGGCCGCGCGAGATTTGCATCTGGATGCTTTGTTTGTTTTTGCTGATTTTGAGGAAGCGGCGGCGATGGCGGCTGGTGCGGCGGGTTTGCCTTTTGTGGAGGTAGAAGATATTGCGAGGGAGAATTCCCGCGAAGATTTAGCAAGGCATTTAATGGAGTTTGTCACACCGGGCGATCGTATTTTATTTAAGGCTTCTCATTCGGTGGAGTTAAATCGAGCTGTGGAGAAGTTTCGCGCTGATTTGGCTGGCGAATAATATCCTGTCCGGGTCAATAATTATAATTAAGTTCGTAGTGAGGACTAAAGTCTTCCTAAAACTCGCTCGGAGTGAACTCCTCGCTACAAACTCATGTTTTACACGATATGATATTATCTCCAAAGTGCCTGAAGCGGAGCTATTCCGAAGGGAATCGCCCTGCTTCACTCCCCTGACTGAATTTGACTCCTCACCCACTCCCGGAACAAGCGAATTAAAGCATTTTCTTTTGTAGTTCTCCTCAATTCCAAAAAGCGCAGCATCTCAACTTGCGACAAAAAAGGAAAAGTCGGAGACACATCTCTTTCTCTATATTCCTGTGCTTCCAACTGATAAATTATTAAACGATTTCCGTCGTAGCGCCAAACTTCCGGTACGCCTAAACTTGCATATAAAGAAAGTCGATCGATGGAACTGCTAGTTACGTCAATTTCCACAACTAAATCTGGCGGCGGATCTTGATTGAGATCGATTTGTTCTTTATCCCAAACCACATCCTCATTTTCGATATAGTAGCACTGATCCGGTTCCAAACCGCGAGCCAAATCCTCCCGCCTGCAAGTTAGAGAACCCAAACTGCAAATTTCAACATTCAATTCATCACTCACGCTTTCTACAAAACGTCCCAAGATTTTTTTGTACTTTTCGTGGGGTGCTGATGGAGTCATAATTTCTAAGTTTCCGCGATCGTAAGTCAGGCGAATTCCTCCCTGTTCGGCTAACTCATTCAGCAGGGATTCGTAAGTTTTCCAGCTAATGTTTTTCAGGAGAATTCCGCTACTTTGACTCGGGATCAGGGTGGCTGTCATGGCTACCTGCCTGGGTTTTAAATTATTGATTGTATATTAGGAAACATTATATTGATTGATGCGCGATCGCCCTTTTAGAGAGACTTTTGAAGGGAGCATCTCTTTTGGATAGTAAAAAGCATTTGTGAGGAGTGCGAGCGGGACGTTGGCTAGGTTGTATATCCCTAGCGAGTTCTCACAGCGAGCACTCCTGCGAAAATAAAATTGGGATACTTCTATTGACCAACGTTAAAAACTAGATTTACCTAGTTTTTAACGTTGGTGATTGACTGCGACGAATCTATTCGTCGCAGTCAATACATTACTTCGCGGCGGCTTGACGCTCTTTTGCCGCCTTAATCACTTCTTCAGCGATGTTATTCGGACAAGGAGCATAGTGCGAGAAGGACATTGAGAACTGTCCGCGCCCAGAGGTCATAGTACGCAAATCGCTAATGTAACCAAACATTTCGCTCAACGGTACATCTGCCTTGATCCGCGCTCCTGTTTGTCCTGTCTCCTGAGATTTCATCATCCCCCGGCGGCGGTTGAGGTCGCCGATCACGTCGCCCATGTAATCATCTGGTGTGAATACATCGACATTCATAATCGGTTCGAGCAACTGAGGCCCCGCTTTCGGCAAAGACTGCCGATAAGCCGCTTTGGCAGCAATTTCAAAGGCCATTGCTGACGAGTCAACGGGGTGGAAACCGCCTTCTAGAAGCGTGAATTTCAAGTCTAGGCAGGGGAATCCGGCCAAGACGCCTTTGTCGATGCAGCTTTCAAAGCCTTTTTCGACCGCTGGCCAATATTCTCTCGGCACGCTACCACCGGTCACTTTTGACTCAAACTGGAAGCCGCTTCCAACCTCACCAGGCTCGATCACATAGCCGATTTTGGCAAATTGACCGGAACCACCTGATTGCTTTTTGTGGGTGTATTCGTCTTCGAGGCGCTTGGTAATCGACTCGCGGTAGGCTACCTGTGGTTCGCCGACTTCTACTTCGATGCCGTGGGTGCGCTTGAGAATGTCTACTTTGATGTCGAGGTGTAACTCGCCCATCCCCTTGAGAATCGTTTCGCCGCTTTCTTGATCCGTCACCATGTGGAAGGATGGATCTTCTTGCACCATCTTGGTGAGGGCTGCTCCCATTTTTTCTTCGCCGCCTTTTTGTTTCGGTTTGACCGAAATCGAAATAACGGGATCTGGGAATACCATCGGCTCTAGGGTGGCGGGATTTTTGGGGTCGCAGATGGTGTGTCCGGTGCGGACGTTTTTCATACCGACGATCGCCACAATGTCTCCTGCTTGCGCGGATTCAATTTCTTCGCGAGAGTTGGCGTGCATCTCCACCAAACGGCTGACGCGCTCGGTTTTGCCCGTGGCGGTGTTGAGTATGGTGTCGCCCTTGGACAGAGTACCGGAGTACAGGCGAGTGAATGTTAGAGCACCGTAGCGATCGTCCATGATCTTAAACGCGAGTGCCCGCAGTGGCCTGTTGGGATCGACTATCGCAAACTCGCCGGTTTCCTCGCCCTCGAGATCGACTTCTGGCTGCGGTGTGACTTCCATCGGGTTTGGCAGGTAGTCAACTACGGCATCGAGAACCAACTGCACGCCTTTGTTTTTAAACGATGAGCCGCAGTATGTGGGGAAAAATGCCCGATCGCGAGTACCTTTGCGAATGCAGCGCTTGAGGTCTTCGAGGCTCGGCTCGTTGCCTTCGAGATACTGTTCCATCACAGTGTCGTCTTGCTCGACGGCCAGTTCGATCAACTTTTCGCGCCAAGTTTCGACATCATCGACCATATCGGCGGGGACATCTTTAATTGTATAGTTCATCGGATCGCCCGAGTCATCCCAGATCCAGGCTTTGCGGGTCAGCAAATCGACTACGCCGCAAAACTTTTCTTCTATGCCGATCGGCAATACCATCACCATCGGTTTAGCTCCGAGGATTTTATCAACTTGCTTGACAACGCGGTAAAAATCTGCACCGGTGCGATCGAGCTTATTGATGTAGATGACGCGAGCGACTTTGGAATCGTTAGCGTAGCGCCAGTTGGTTTCAGATTGCGGTTCAACTCCACCCGAACCGCAGAACACACCAATGCCACCATCGAGAACCTTCAAAGAACGGTAAACCTCGATCGTAAAATCGACGTGTCCCGGAGTATCAATGATGTTGAGTTGATGCTCGTTCCAGAAGCAGGTGGTAGCAGCGGACTGAATCGTAATACCGCGCTCTTGCTCCTGTTCCATGAAGTCAGTAGTCGCCGCGCCTTCGTGAACTTCACCAATTTTGTGGATTTTACCTGTCAGCTTCAGGATTCTTTCTGTTGTGGTGGTCTTGCCAGCATCTACGTGGGCGAAGATGCCGATATTTCGATAACGAGTGAGATCTTTCATAATTACTGTTGAGATTAAATGCGACGAACCGTCGGCGACCACCTGCAAGCGTAACCAGCGAGGAATCAATGTTGCCTTAGGCGCCAGTACAGGCTAGATTTCCTTTCCCCTGTTTCTGGCAGAACTATCTTAATTTTGACACTTCTTCGTCAATCCTGCGAAGGATTCTTGGTGGAATAACTACCCCAAGCCTGGCTCCTCATAAAAATAGCGTAGATTAAGGCCAAAATCCTCTCCTAAAGTAGTTTGGGTTGAGGCACTCGTTTCTAACAAACTCGTGTTTTTGACGTTTCGATCGAGCTGATATTTGGCAGCAGTCTCAGCAAAAAAGTATAAACCGCGTTTCCTGACAAAAAACCTAGGGTTTTACGTGAGTTTAGGGGAACAAAACCGGTTTCTGACATTAGTGACATTAAATAAGTAGCTGCAAATAAACCGCCCTATGGGGAGGAGGACGGGTGAGTGCAGCAATAAACTGGCGGCTTTGATATATCTTTGCTTAACCCGCCACTACAAAATATTATTAAAAACCCCGTTGCTGCGTCCAAAACTATCTAAGTCAAAATCGACCCGCTCATCATCCGCTGATATCTCCGCTCCAATTCATCCCGCACCACCGGCCACTGATTCAAACTTTCATCATTCTCAATTACCATTTGAGCCGCCGCCCTCGCCAACTCCAAAACCTCCTGATCCTCCACCAAACTCGCCAAAGCAAAATCCGGCAAACCAGACTGCCTAGTTCCCAAAACCTGACCAGGCCCGCGCAATCTCATGTCCATTTCCGCAATAAAAAAGCCATCTTGAGATTGTTCTAAAACCTTCATTCTCTGCATGGCTTCCGCCGTTTTGGAACCGGGCATTAACAAACAATAAGAACGGTTGCTGCCCCGACCGACTCGACCCCGCAACTGGTGCAGTTGCGAAAGTCCAAAACGCTCAGAATTTTCAATTAGCATTACCGTGGCATTCGGCACGTCTACTCCCACCTCGACCACAGTAGTAGATACTAAAATATCAGTTTCTTTGTCTCGAAACTTAGTAATTGCTTCATCTTTGTCGGCACTGCTCATCCTACCGTGGAGCAAACCCACCTTAAACTCAGGAAATACACTTTTTTCAAGTTTCTCTTTTTCCTCAATTGCCGATCGCACGTCCAACTTTTCCGACTCCTCCACTAGCGGCAGCACCACATAAACTTGACGCCCGCTAGCCACTTCCCGCCGAATCAAATCGTAAGCTTGAATGCGTTCTTTTGCAGACAGTACAGTGGTTTGAATTGCCTGCCTACCGGGGGGAAGTTCATCAATCTGACTCACATCTAAATCCCCGTGCAGCGTCAGCGCCAGCGTCCGGGGAATGGGAGTTGCAGTCATTGTCAAAACGTGAGGGGCTTCGCCTTTTTGCTGCAATTTAGCACGCTGCTGCACGCCGAATCTGTGCTGTTCATCAATTACCGCCAAGCCCAATTTATGGAAATTAACTGTATCTTGAATCAGCGCGTGAGTTCCCACTAAAACAGGCAATTCTCCGGTTTCTAATTGGTTGTGAATTTCCCGGCGCTTGGCTATTTTTGTGGAACCAGTTAACAGTTCCACAGACAAGTGCATCAAGTTAAACCAACCTACCAATTTGCGATAGTGCTGTTCTGCTAAAACTTCTGTCGGTGCCATTAAAGCGGCTTGATAGCCGGATTGAATTGCTGCTAGCATTGCCACGACGGCGACTACGGTTTTGCCGGCGCCCACATCGCCTTGAACTAATCTGTTCATCGGTTGCGACGAAGCTAAATCGTTGAGGATGTCGTTAATTACTCTTTCCTGAGCATTAGTCAAGGCAAAAGGCAAGATTTCATAAAAATGTTCGATCAATTTGCCAGTAGGAAGGATGACTGCACTAGCTTGAGCTTTCCTTTGGGTTTGGCGGCGCTTTAAAAGTCCTAATTGCAGGTAGAAAAATTCGTCAAAGACTAAGCGGCGGCGGGCGGCGGCCAAACAATCTCGATCGAGCGGAAAGTGAATATTAGTTACGGCATCGGCTAAACCCATTAAACCGTAACGCTCGCGCAAATCTTCCGGTAGGGATTCTGGCAACATTTTTGCCGCCGGCATTGCAGCCAAAATCGATCGCCTCACCGAACCAGCATCGACCCCCTCCGTCAGCGGATAAACTGGTATCAGGCGACCGACTTTCATCGATTCGATCGCACCGCCGGAGTCGTCTAATACTTCTAACTCAGGATTTTCTAAAGTAATTCCATATTTACCCTGCTTCACCAACCCAGAAGCTGCTAGCACCGCACCTGTACAATACTCGCGCTTCTTGAATTCTTGCCAACCGCGATTGCTGTAGCGAGGGCCTGCAAAAAAACGACTAATTTTTATTTCTCCGGTGCGGTCTTTTAAAATTACTTCTAATATGGTTAACTTCTTATTTTTCGGACTAGAAAAGCAATTGCAGCGCTTTACTTCAGCGATTAAAGTGACAGTTTCCCCGGCTACTAGCTCGCGAATTTGTACTTGCTTTGCATAGTCGATGTGGTTGCGGGGATAGTAGTAAAGCAAGTCATATACAGTGTATAAACCCAGTTTTGCCAAGCGGTTGCCGTTGGCGGGGCCGATGCCGGTGACGCGGGTTAACTGTTGGTCGAGAGTCAGGCTGGGCGGTGGGGGTGCTGTACTCAGGGGTACTGTTCGGGGAACGGAAACTGCTGGGGCGGTTGGTTCAGAAGCGTTAGCGTTTGCGGGTCTGACTTGTGCTGCTTGTTCTTGCTGGTGGCGAGTTTCTTGTTCCCAAACTTGCTCCATTTGCCTCAAAAAACTGACCGTAATGGCGATCGAATGTTGGCGCTGTTCGAGATCTTTCTGAGGGTAGGTGTCAAATTCAGCGGCTAGGTGTCTAGCTCGATCGCGCGAAGAAGCCGCCACCGAACCTGCCAACTGTCTCAAACTCATGCCCAGAAACTCGCTGAAGCGGTATTGACTGCCTTGGATGTCGTTAAATCCGCGATCGGCTTCTACTGAAAGAGCTTTTTGCAATCGCTGCCATTCGGGTCGATCGATAGTCATATCAATTTTAGATTTTAGATTTTAGATTTTAGATTTTAGATTTTAACTTTTTAAATTTTAACTTTTTAAATTTTAACTTTTTCTTTTAAGAAGCTTCCACCAAAAAAGTATAACACCGAGAAACCCGCTTTCTTAAAGAAACCGGGTTTCCCAATAGCCTAAAAGTTTTACGTTTTTCCTTCTTCCCTCTTCCTTCTTCCTTCTTCCCTCTTCCTTCTTCCTTCTTCCCTCTTCCTTCTTCCTTCTTCCCTCTTCCTTCTTCCTTCAACGTCCGATCAATCTTCAAACCAACTCGATCGCCAAGCCGACTCAGCCTCCACCACAGCGAGTTCCCGCTGCTTTTTCTGGTAATCGCGGCCCAGGGAGTTCAACTTTACAGACAGGTTACGAATTTGCTGGCGCCAAGCCGAGGTTCCCGCATCGGCAAACTCTATTTCCGACAGCCGCAGTTTAATCGCTGTAATGTGCAGCGCCCTACTACCCAAGGTTTCTGCCAATTTTTGCGATGCTGATGAGGCATCAGTTTCAATGATTAAGTTTAATAAGTTAGGCGGCCCGGCAACACTATCGCCGGAGGATTCAGCACCAGAAGCAGCTTCTAGAACCGGTTCTGGCAATTGACTCGGCAAGATTCCCGACTGTTGCAGCAAGCGGTTGGTGTCGCGAGAAAGCAGCTTGAGTATATGGACGATCGACTTTTCAATAATATTTTGCCAGCGTGCCAAACTTTCTGGGGAATTGGCACTTGGCAATTGATAATTTGCCAATGAAAATAGATAGTTAATCGCGGAAACTTGGTTTTTTTCCTTTTGGTCTTCTTCCTTTTCGTCTTCTTCGTCTTCCTCTTCTTCCTCTTCGTCTTTGTCGAAGTCGTCTTCCTCTTCCTCTTCCTCTTCCTCTTCCTCTTCCTCTTCCTCTTTCTCGGCTTCTGATTCAGTCACCAGCGATCGCAATTTTTCCTCCGACGCCGCAGCCAAAGCCCTTACAGACTGCTGCATTTTTTGCCTCCCCTCGAAGGACAATTTGAGAAACGACTCCGGTACTGCTTGAGTGCAAAGGTGATAGCAAGCCAAAATTAACTGCTGCCGCACCGCTTGTCCCAACGCAGTTAAATAACCTTCGTAGGTACTGCGAAACTCCAAAGTCAAGGCTGCTAAAGCCTCTTCGAGTCCTGCCAAATCTTGCTCTATTCGCTCTTTTGGTCGCACCATATCTCTCGTATAAAATTAAAAATAGGACTTACGCAAGTTTTAAAGTATTACAATTTTTACGCTATCTGTCTGTAGTAGCAAGGTTTGCAGTCTACCTCCTACAAATATAGTCTGTCCATACGTCCTGTAAAAATTAAAAATTAAAAATGCAAAAAATTGATTTTTCACATTTTTAATTTTTAATTTTTAATCTTAATTTGGGATTATTGAGCACCCATTTGGGCTGCCACTTCATCGGCAAAGTTAGCTTCTACCTTTTCAATGCCTTCGCCCAAGACAAAACGCACGAAGCGGCGCACTTGGACATTTTCTCCAATTTGGGCGATCGTTTGTTTCACCAACTCTTCCACCGAGATATTCTGATCTTTAATAAAAGGCTGATCCATTAAAGATAACTCTTTCATGCGCTTCTCAATCCGCCCTTGAACAATCTTTTCTTTGATGTTTTCCGGCTTGTTGCCCAAGTCATCTTTGCCCATTTCAATTGCCTTTTCTCTTTCGACAACTTCGGCGGGGATATCTTCAACTTTCACGTATTCCACATTCGGGCAAGCTGCAATTTGCATCGCAATATCCCGCACCAACTTTTGGAATTCTTCGCGACGTGCCACAAAATCTGTTTCGCAGTTAACTTCCACCAGCACTCCCACGCGGCCGCCGGTGTGAATGTAGCTGCCTACAAGTCCTTCTGAGGCGACTCGTCCACCTTTTTTACCTGCCGAAGCCAGACCTTTTTTCCGCAGCCACTCAATGGATGTTTCCATATTGCCTTCGTTTTCAACGAGGGCTTTTTTGCAGTCCATCATGCCCGCGCCAGTTTTTTCGCGCAGTTCTTTAACAAGTTTTGCAGATATGTCCGCCATCTTCTTTAAGTTCCCAATCAAAATTAGTTATTAGTCATTAGTCATCAGTCATTAGTCATCAGTCATTAGTCACTAATTTTAATGTTAATGATTAGACCAGAGTGAAGAAATACCCAGTCGATTTTAGTACCGACTTTGTAGGTGTAGCGCCAGAATTAATTCGGGCCCTGACACAATGAATGCTTTTGCCAGAACTCTACTAATGACTTAGACTCGTGCTATGTACAATTAAAAATTAAAAATATCCAACTAAAAATAATAATTATTTTTAATTTTCAATCTTTAATTTTTAATTGCCTGGTGTCAGATTCCGAGGGCAATACTAGCTCTCGGTTTCTTCGCCGTCAGCGTCAGCGGCGTCGTCGGGATCTACATAATCGGGGTCATCCAATTCTTCGATTTCGACATCATATTCCGCGCCTTCGTAGCCACCTTCGTAGTCGTAGTCTTCCTCAGAGTCACCGCCCTGCTGACCGTGACGACCTTCGTAGATGGCATCAGCCAACTTGCCGACAATCAGCTTGATCGATCGAATAGCATCGTCATTCGCCGGAATCGCAATGTCAACCAAATCCGGGTCGCAGTTGGTATCCAACAGAGAGACGATCGGAATTCCCAACTTTTGGCATTCCAACACCGCATTATACTCGCGGCGTTGGTCTACCAGCACCACTCCGTCGGGAATCTTCCGCATAGATTTAATCCCGCCCAGATATTTCTGGAGTTTTGCCATTTCTCGGCGCAGTACCGAAGCTTCTTTTTTCGGCAGCAAATCGAGGGCGCCGATTTCCTCGCGGCGCTCCAAATCCTTGAGGCGCTCCACGCGGGACTTAATCGTCGTCCAGTTGGTGAGCATTCCCCCCAGCCAGCGCTGGTTGACGTAATAAGCACCGCAGCGTTGAGCTTCTTGGGCTACAATCCCTGCAGCTTGGCGCTTCGTACCCACGAACAAAAACTTTTTGCCTTTTTCTGAGGCAACTCTCATGTACTCGTAGGCGTCTTCCATAAGCTGAGCGGTTTGCACGAGGTCGATGATGTGAACCCCGTTGCGCTCTGTAAAAATGTATGGAGACATTTTCGGGTTCCACCGACGGGTTTGGTGTCCGAAGTGAACCCCTGACTCTAACATTTGAGCCAAACTGACTACTGGCATTGTATTTTTAACTCCTGATTCGGGTTAATCCTCCACCCGGTCGTATTTCTGAAGGTTTGCGCCCTCGAAACACCCGAAAACCCGGATGTGCGAATTTAAACAACTTTTCTAGTTTATCACAGCGCGCGCTACTTTTTCTGAAAATTTGATATCCGTAGGGTTGGCTTGACACCCGGAGGTGAGATTGAGGGCGCGGGTTGGGTGCGGGGTGTGCAGGCTGCGGTTAAAGTTAGTTGCAAGCGCTTCTTAAAAACGAAAAATCCAGATGGGAGGTTGCCAAAGCCTTTGTTGGCTTGTGAGAGAATGGCGTTGTTGGTGCGCCTCTTGTGCCTTCTACCTTCGATCGAGCTGGTATCGATTTTTTTCGATCGGCAATTCAGTCAGCTTTAGTACACTGCCCTCTCGATCCGCAAAAATCCCCAAGCTAAAAACGCCATGCCCATACCCATTCTCGTCCTGCTTGAAGTTCTAATTGTCATCGCACTTTCGAGACTTGTAGGTTTAGGATTTCGAGCGATCAAACAACCTCAAGTCATTGGAGAAATTGTAGCAGGAATTATGCTTGGGCCTTCTCTGTTTGGCTTAGTTGCACCAGATTTAGCAACAGCACTTTTTCCAGCCGAAGCCGTTCCATTCCTCAACGTGCTATCTGAGGTGGGGCTAATATTTTTCATGTTTTTGATTGGTTTGGAACTGAATCCCAAGTATCTCAAAAGCAATTTAGATATAGCGATTTTAACTTCCCACGTCAGCATTCTAGTGCCGTTTTCCCTGGGAAGCTTGCTAGCGCTGCTGCTGTATCCCATAGTTTCAAATAATAGCGTTTCCTTTACCGCCTTTGCTTTGTTTTTGGGCGCTGCGATGTCTATTACGGCCTTTCCGGTACTGGCAAGAATTATTACAGAACACAATTTGCAGAATACCAAATTGGGGACGCTGGCCTTGACTTGCGCTGCGGTAGATGACGTAACGGCTTGGTGTTTGTTAGCGGTGGCGATCGCAGTTACTCGTACTAATTCCATGCTCGGTGCTTTGCCGACAATTATTGCATCTTTAATTTACATCGGTTTCATGCTGACTGTAGTCCGCTGGTTCTTGCAGCGGCTTTCCAAACACTACAACCGCACGGGTAGATTAACACAGTTAGTGCTGTCGGGAATTTACATGGGAGTTGTAGCTTCTGCCTTAATTACTGAATTGATCGGCATTCATTTAATTTTCGGTGCCTTTTTGCTGGGTGCTGCCATGCCTAAAAATGCGGGATTAACCAGAGAATTAGCCGAAAAAACCGAAGACTTTGTACTAATATTTCTGCTGCCAATCTTTTTTGCTTACAGCGGCTTGCGGACTCAAATCGGCTTGCTCAACAGCCCCGAATTGTGGCTGCTGTGCGCCGCAGTTTTAGGAGTAGCAATTGTCGGCAAATACGTCGGCACTTACGTGGCGGCCCGAGTCTGTGGCATCAGCAACCGCGAATCTTCAGCGCTGGGATGGCTGATGAATACTCGCGGTTTGACTGAACTAATTGTCCTGAATATCGGTCTTTCCCTAGGTGTAGTTTCGCCGCTGCTATTTACGATGTTAGTTATCATGGCTTTAGTGACAACTTTTATGACTTCGCCGCTGTTGGAGTGGACTTATCCAAAACGGTTAATTAGATTAGATATTTCAGAAGTTAACTCTGAGGATTCAGAATTAGAAGATTTACAAATTGGTGACAGCAGCGAAGAAGCTGCTAACAAATTGCTGCCCACTTATCGAATTTTAGTACCTGTTGCCAATCCCAGCACGCAGAAAGGTTTACTGCGACTAGCAGTAGCGCTGGCGCAGCCTGCTGCTGGTATGGGCGGTGATGATTTAAAGTCGGCGGCGGTTCATCCTCTGAGTTTGATAGAATTAAATGATGACTATGCCTTTGAAAGTACGCCTGTGGAAGCCGATCGCATTATTCAAGAGCGTCGCTCGAAATTATCAGAGTTGATTGATAGCTTGGAACTGCCCGAGGCGAGAAAATTCGTACATCCCATCATTCGCGTTACTAATGATGTAGCCCGGGAAACGGCGCAAATTGCGGAAATAGATCGCGCAGATTTGATTTTAGTAGGATGGCACAGGCCTACTTTTACCAGCAACCGTTTGGGAGGACGTGTCGGTCAAATTCTCAGCAACGCAAAGGTGGATGTAGCAATTTTTGTTGACAGAGGCCGGGACAAATTGAATAACTTGTTAGTACCTTACGCGGCAAACATTCACGATGATTTGGGGTTAGAATTGGCGCTGAGACTGTTAGTTAATAGCGAGGAACGCCGTTTGACGGTGCTGCGGGTGGCGGTTGACGGGGAATCTGGAAATGAGCTGAGTTACGAGTTTCAGCGGGTGATGGATCAGTTACCAGTTGAGGTGCGATCGCGCATTGAAACTCCGATTGTGGAGGCGGCTGAGCCAATTCAAGCACTGGTTGCGGCTTCTGCTAATGCTGATTTGACTATTGCGGGTACGAGTCGGGAGTGGGGAATTGAGCGCCAAACTTTGGGACAGTATACTGATGAATTGGCTGTGCAGTGTCATTCTTCGCTGCTGATTGCGCGGTGTTACGTTAAAGTGCGATCGCACTTGGCATCGGTACTTCCTCAAATGTAGTCAGTTGACTGTTGACTGTTGGCAGTTGTTATTAGTTATTGGTTATTGGTTATTTGTTAGTTAGTACCAATGCCCAATTCCCAAGGCCCAATTCCCAATTCCCAATTCCCAATTCCCAATTATTAATTACCAAGATGATGAATCATTTAAGCCTCAAATCGCTGGCATTTTACGGGGTTGCGATCGGCTCAGTTGCACTGCTGTTTAAAGTAGTAACTGCTTATGGGGAAGCAAATTTAAAGGCTCCTCCGGCAATTGCAGGAAATTATCGCTTCGATCCTAAAAGTTTGCCCGAATGTCTGGAATCTGATGTTTTGGTGTTGACAATCGAGCAATCGGGTGTTTATTTGAGCGGTAATTTGCGATCGGGGAGCAGCGAGGGCAGGGAAAAAACAGCCGAGGAGAAACCTTCTCTATTTGGTAAGTGGGAAACTCAAGGATTGAACTTGTCGGGTGCGGTTGCTAATTTAGCTGGTTGCAGCGACTCCACAGCAACCGGTCAAAACAGTTCTGTTAAAATGCGTGGAATTGTGGAGCAAGAAAGCCTCAAAGGAAAAATTAGTCTAACTGATAAGGCGGCGGCTACTGATTTTACGGCTCAAAGAGAAGCGGCGGTGCAACCCCAGAAGCAGGAACATTGATTGATCCCAATAGAGAATAAGAAATGGGAAATGGGTAATTATTTGTCGCTTTTCGACTCTCCCCTTCTCCCCTAACGAAGCAAGGAATCACAAAGCTCCGGCGACGTGGGTGGGGAGTGGCAGATCAAACTCCCGCTGGAGCTCGCCTGTGACGGTCGGTTGCTGCTAAATTAGAAAATATGCCTAAAAGTCAATGATAAAAATAAAGTATCCCAGAGAAGTTCTTGGTTGAGAATTTGTCTTGCTCAAGACCCCCCGTGCCCGTATAGTTTGTTTGGAATGGATGTTGCCGTGATATTAATGCCGTCAGAAACTTCGCTTACCCAGTCAAACCCGTTAATTTTAGACAGTTTGCCAGACTTGTCGCCTTCCGATGGGGGATGTCCCCGCCGAGCCAGATTACAAATTGACTTGATGTTGCTGGCGATCGAAGCCTTGTATCTCGGAGGTGCCGAAGAAATGCTGGCCGTGTCAAAGGAACTGGAATTGGAATCAATTATCAAAAATCGGGTTGCCCTTTGGCTGATGCGTAATACTAACCCGCTGAGACGCTACACGCAGCGCCGCTCGCTTACCATGGTGGAGGCAAAAGCGCTGGTGGCGATCGCCTGCAATATGGCGCGTAAGTTAACCGCCACAATTCGCCAGTTGCTGCTAGACTCGCAGCAGTTGCGATCGAGAAATATCCCCCTCAACCAGAACCTGGCACTGGCCGAGTATTTAGAACGCTTTCGAGCACACTTTCGATCGCGCATGAACCCCAAGCGATCGGTAGTTGCAGCTTACGATTCCGACGACAAGCTCAACGAACTAGCTTTGAACTTGTTGAGCAAACTGCTATTTTGTACAGGCACAGCCGGAATGCAGCGCTTCTGGGTTAGCCTGTTTGATGGAGAAGTTGAATAAAAAATGACTATTAGGCGTCAGTACAGTCTGCCAAATTGCACCCTAGTTCTAGAAGGGTTGAGCGATGGATCGGCAGCCAGCCAGTTAGATATACGGCCGGTGCTTTCCATACTAATGAGCGCTGAATGCTATGTGAAAGGTCTCGGCGAGCCCCTGACGGGGGGGCGGGAGTTTTTTGAAAGCTTGGTGAGGGCCGTCAGCAGCTACGCTCAAGAATTTATGAGCGGAGTGCATTATCCCGATCGCTACGGCCCGAATGTGGGTATGGTGCAGTTACACAGAATTGACGGGAATTTGCACCGATTGACCGTTCTACCCGCCTCCACAGGCAGCCCAACCCCAATCGATCAAAAAACAGAACTGTCGGCAAAAGTTGATTTGACGACGGTACAGCTATTTGACTTGGTAGAGGCGATCGATCAGTTTTTTGCCGACACGCAGACGCTGCCGGAATTGTCGCTGCAATTAACCCCAATTTCCAAGCGTTACGTCAAGTCGGCCGAACCTTTGGCGAAGCGGAGTTTGCCTGCTGTCGTGGGGGTGTCGAGTTTGGCTTTGGCTGCGATGGCGTTTTTCTTGGTGCCGGTGCCGGAAGTCCAGCGCCAGAGAGATCCGGTGCCACAGCCCAATCCAGCGGGCCAGAATCAAGGGACGCCGAATCCGGGCGGATCGGGTTCGCCTAATCCCAATCCCACGCCCCCTGCGGACGGTTTGGTGCCTGGGACTCAAACTCCGAACGCTGAATCGATTTCGCCGACTCCGAGTCCCGCGCCGCAGTCGGACGCTTCACCAAGCCCCACACCGCAGTCGGACGATTCACCTAGCGCCACACCGCAGTCGAACACTTCGCCGGAAAGCACGCCCAGTCCTGTTGCTGAAGGTTTGGCAAGCCCTGAGGCAGCAGCCGTGCCAATTACCGATTCAGGAGAAATTGAGCTGTTGAGGGGCAAACTTTCCCAGCAAATTGACGGAGCTGTGAAGAATCAGCCTCCGGATGCGGAGTTGGTTTATCGCGTGAGTGTGGCCCAAGACGGGGCGATTGTCGGTTACAAGCCGGAAAATTCGGCAGCAGTCGAGAGATCCGAAACGCCGTTGTCGGAGTTGCTTTACAAACCGGTTGGCACCAGGCCACCTGCGGAACCGCTGGCTGATTTCCGCGTAGTTTGGGCACCAGATGGCACTGTTCAAGTCACTCCTTGGTAATGGTTGATTGTTGACTGTTAACGGTTAACTGTTGACTGTTAACGGTTGACTGTTGACTGTTGACTGATACCAAATCCCGCTTAAATGCTCCCTCAATCTCTTAGTCTGCGGAGGCAGGCTTTGTTTTTCTAGTAGCGATTTCAATGGCCGAATCATCTACAAACCGATTGCTGATTCAAAGCCCTGTTGGTGCGATTGGCTCAATGTTTGGGTCAAACCCTCCAACTTGATTTGTGCGAATTATCCACAAAAATGCTCCCTGTTTTAAGAAAATTTTGGCTATTTCATCTTGGGTGCGCCTGGGCAGCATTGTTCGGTAACTAATAGCAGCTTTTATCAGGTTCACTATACCGACAAAAAAGGTTTTTTTCAGTTCCGCATCAATCCCCGCCAATCTTGCATTTTTCCGCCAATCTGGACGGACAATGCCGAGGGGCATTAATACTTTTTCTAAACTCTCTCCTAAAGCTACTAACTGGTGAAACCTTTGGGTTTGTGCGTCGGTGGGATGTGTTTTCAACCAGTCTTGAATCTGAGGATTTGACTCTATTTCGGAAGTAATTTTTTTAATTGTGGCGTAAATTGCCTGACTTGAATCTTGGACGCAAGAAGTTGCTGGGGTGACTAAACTTGCGCCGGTGCCGTCTCCGCTGCGGTAACGGGCCATCATGATATCTAGTTGCTGGTTTAATTCGGTTAAAGGCGACAAGGTGATGCCGTCAAAATCGTAGTCGCAACACACGCAATCTAATTTACAGATGATATCGCAAACCGGGCGATCGCCCAACCAGCCGCGCTGCAAGTCTCCCATGTAGCTTTGCCATTTGCTGGAACCGGCAACAATTCCGTCGGGATTATGGGCGTAAACTTGTTTGTATTCTATGTCAAAACGCAGTTCGCTGGTAAAGCGATCGCGCACTACTTTTGCTACTCCCAAAGCAAAATGTCCGGTGACAATCCCCAGCGGTGGCCGTTCGCCTTTTTTGCCGCCGATACCGCCGAAACTGTGAATCACTATCCCGATATCTCCTTCTTGCCAAGGAGAGATTGAATCGTTTTCTGTAGCCTCATTTGGGGTTAACAATACTCTTTTTGCTTGCCCTTTTTGGGCTGGTGTATTTTCCCAATTTTTGTAGTTTAAATAAGCGAGAGATTTTTTGAGGCCGAAATGTGTTTCATCTGGTGTTAATTGGGCAATTTTGCGGGGTTCGATTGCGTGCACTACAAATATACTGTCTTCGTCTCTTTCGCCGTAAATGTACCAGCCGTCTGGATTTAAGGGGGATTGGTCGATCAGGTGATTGGTAGACCTCGCTACGCCATTTTTGTCGGGTGGTACTTGGGGAATCCGAATAATTTCGGCGGCGCCGTCAAATTGTTGAGATGTTTTGTTGAAATGCCGGACAATAAATTTGTCGCTGTCGGGTTCTTTTCGCTGTAAAATTGATACTAAGGCGCAGAAACGTCCGATAATTTGTACTGGTTCGCGATCGATCGTGAGTTCCTGGCGATCGCTGCTGCTATAATTAATTGCAATCACCGGCCTGCGTAGCATCACAGTCACGCTGTCTTCGAGTCTGCTGCCTGCTAGAGTTTCTAAAGGGCTGACATTTCGCCAGCCGTTCAATCTATCTGGATGGATATTGCCAGATTTTTTACTATTTTTAGCCTGTTTTGTGAATTTGAGATCTTGGGTTACTGCGTGGACAAAAAACTGTACTTGGCGATTTGTACTCCATTTCAAAAAGGCTGTTTTGCCAATGAAATATTGATATTTTTTGGGTGCATTTATCACTTCAAAATACACTGAACCGTAGGGCTGGCGTTCTTCCTTTGACGGCAAAATTAAGCGCCCGTGCCAAAGAGCGATCGGCTTGTAGAGGTAGGCAACTGCTGCTGGATTTTCACAGATTATCTCCGGCTCAAGCGCTTCTGAAATATCGCTTTTGCCTCCAAAAATAGTAGCCGTTAAATTGCCGTCACTTTCTACGAATCGGGGTTCTAAAAAAACCTTTTCAGGTTGTGGAATATTAGCGGTTAAAGAGCCAGTATTTTTTTTAAACGAACGTCTAAAAAAAAGGCGAGTGTTTTCCAATTTTCCATGCAACCAATTGAGAAAAAGGCGAATAAAAATAAATGCTGTTAAACCAAAAACAACAGCTAAAATAATCAGCCCCAGGGTCAAAATGAATTGGTTTAAAGACTGACCTGACACTAAAAAAATTGTTGACCCGATCAAAGAGAATACCGCCATAATATCTAAAAACGAGTTTTAGGTTCGATCCAGTCTGTGCTGGCTTGACTGCCGAAAACTAGGGGTTTGTCCTCGGTGACTGCTACCGTTTGCCCTGTCATATCAACGGCACAAAGAGGCCAAGATCGATCGCCCAAATTGCCGGCGCGGAACAGAACTTTTCCGGGACAAACTTGACTCCAACCCAACAATACAGCATGAGTGTAAAGACTGCGAGCGGGAGCAACGGTATAAGTGTAATTATCATTTTTGTCCCAAATGACACCGTAGTCGGACATATCGGAAGAGTTGAAAAGTGCTTCAAATTCGCGGGCGAGAATGCGGGAACCGTCTTGATTCCAAGAAACAGGCACTAAAATGGCGATCGTCCCGGACATATCTGTATCATCGCTAGCATACATCCCACTTTCTGCCAGTGGCGAAGCAGCCGCCACTGTTTGCAGTTCCCCGGTTTTGAGATTTTCCACAAACATGACACTGCTAACCCGACACCGGGAGAATTCCGGCTGCACTTGCAACTCAATTCGACTGTAAGCTGCGTATTGGCCGTTAGTTGAAACTAGGGATGGACTGCGATAATAGCGGAGGCCTGTGCCGGCAGTGGAACTCACTTTAGCATGAGTGGCAGTAATCCATTCCCAAGGAACGGGATAAGGGCTATTTAAAGGGTCAGTCATCGGTTTTTTTTCCAAAAGTTTTACTGAATTATCCAACAGATTCAGGGTGGCACGCAACGGACTAGAAACCTGCTTTCTGCCTCGATGCTTCGCCACTAAACCCCAGATTTATAGAAACCGGGTTTCTTTTTTAGATCTTAGATGGGAGGGCACATCTCAAATCTCAAATCTCAAATTTCCAATCGGATAGGTAAGATAGTATCGAAATTAATCTGGTATGTACACCGAGAGGGATGAAATATGACGCGATCTTTTAAGCAAAAACCTTCAATCCCCCCCACTCGCGTCTCCAAGTCGCGGGGAAAAGGTTTGCTTGTACTGTCACTGATTTTTCGACTGCTGCTGCTGGGGGTGGGCAGCGGTTTTGCGTGGGTTTTGGGGATGACGATCGCTCAAATTTATCCGTCAGGCGCGACGGAGATGCCGCTGGCAGAGAGATTGCTGCGTGTAACTCAAAATTTGACCTCCAGCCCGAAACGCGCCCCAGCAACGCCAATTCCGGCGCTTCCGCCACCAAGCGCTACACCGACTCCCCAGTCCAAAGTCAGTCCTGCCCAGAGAGAGAAATTGCAGTCGGATTTGAGACAGTTGCAGGGTGAACTCAACGCGCTGATTGGTCGCACGGCGGCTTTGGAGAGTCAGTTGGGCAGCAGTCGCCCGACGGAAACTTTGGAAAAGCGTTTGCAGTTGATGTCGCGGGAATTGGCGGCGCCGGAAACGGCGGCAAGTCTGGCCCCTGCTTTACCTGCGATCGGCAGCAGCCCGAGTCTGAACCCTGAAACGGTGAATACTACGCCACAGAATGCCAATAATCCGGTGTTTGGGGGGGATGGGCTGATGGTGACTCTACCCAGCGATGTTTTGTTTGATACTGGCAGCATTTCTTTGCGCGCGGGAACTAATGCGATTTTGGACAATTTGGTGGCGGAGTTGGGCAATCACGAGGGGGCAACTGTGCGCGTTGCGGGCCACACTGACGACGCGGGGGAAGCGGGGGACAATCGCAATGTGTCGTTTGCGCGGGCTCAGGCTGTGGTGCAGTATTTGTCTGGTGTGCTAGGTCAGAAGTATCATTGGGTGGCGATCGGCTATGGGGAAAGTCGCCCTTCGGTGGATAATAGTTCTGATGCTAATCGGCAGCGCAACCGTCGCATTGAAGTGGCAATTAATCCTTAGTTTTTAGCGATCGGTAATCAGTCATCAGTCATTAGACTTATTGCATAAATATTTTGATTGAGAGGGGAACAGCAGAGGCAAAGCAGAAGCATTTCAAGATTGTTTGGGAAGGCTAAAATTCAAGTCTAGTCTTTAGTTAATAGTGCGAGATTAAGATATGGTGAGTGTTTTTTTTGCAATTTCTTAAGCTCGCACTGCACTTTCAAGCATATTATGCTGATGCCAACAGAAACGATATAAATTAAATATTTCAATTCCCCTCTCCCTATAGCCCCATTTCGGAAGCATTTCATATTTGTAAAAACACTTCTTCTGGCTCCTTCCTTCTGACTCCTTCCTTCTGACTCTTTCCTCCTGGCTCCTAACTCCTAACTCCAATTTGGGGCTTGGCTGCTTTCATTGAGATGCTCCCCCATTTCCCCATCTTCCCCGCTATCACGCCGAAGGTGTAAGAGGTGGCAAGTCAGAATTATTTTTAGCCCGATCTATTGCCTCTCGATGTTCGCTCCTAAGTTTTGGTTTTAAATACAAGTTTTCAATCAAAGCTGCCACTCCCGCAAACCAAGGCGGCACAATTACAGCTCCAATAATTCCTAATACTTGAACCCCTCCCAAGACAGACAGCAATTGATATAAAGGATGCACACCAACCGATGAACCAACCAGCAAAGGATCGAGTACGTAAGTTTCTAAATTCTGGATTATTACAAATAACAGTAATACCCACAAAAGTACCCAGCCACCTTTAGCTAATGCTACGATTAATGCTGGTACTGCTCCCAACACGGGGCCGATGAAGGGAATCAAGTTGGTAACACCTGCGATCGCACCCAAGCCTAAAGCAAATTCCGGCATTCCCAAAATGCTCAAACCTGTGGTAATAAATATCCCTAAAATGCCCGAAACTAACACTCGCCCGCGAATATAACTCCCCATTCTTTGACCGATTGGCGCGGCTTGTGCGGCTAATCTTGCGTCCCAAGGTTTTGGGAAAAACTGCACCAAACTTTTGATTAATGTGTCGCTGTCGGCAACCATGTAACCTGAAATAAATAATGCTAAAACTAGGCTGAAGACCCCGCCTAGGATGCCTCTCGTTAAACTGTACGATCGCAAAACCAGTTGTTGGCTCGATCGAATCAGCCAATTAGTCAGCGATTGAGTGTCCACCAACTGACCCACCAAGGTTGGGGCATCGTCGGTTAGGCGACTCAATAAATTAGTTGCCACAGTTCGCAAACTTTCGACATAAACTGGTAACTGCCGCAGCAGTAACTCTATTTGTTCGATGACCGTGGGCCCGATTAACACTACCGTCCCGCTAAATCCGCCGATGAGAGTTAAATAAACCATAATCACCGCCAGCCAGCGCGGAACCCGCATGGTTTGGGCCCAATTAACGATCGGGACGATCGAAGCAGCCAGCACGACTGATATCATTAGAATTACTAGCAGGCTCCGCAATTGCCACAGCAGCACTAGCAGCAACGACGATGCTACAATTAGCAGCAAGTTAGGTAAAGAAATGGTAATCCGCTGTTCTGACATGATTAAGTAATCAAGGTTTGTATTGGCGCTTATGTCATCCCGCAGGGCGGGTTTATTTATCTTCTCATTTACCAAATATATGTCGGGTAAAACCCGCACCTACTCATCTTATAATAAAAAGTAACATCGGTTCAAAAAATAATATGCAACCCCCATATTCAACCCAACATTTCTCCACTATTTCGTCTATAAAGTCACCAACGCTGTTTTACGAATGGCAAAATTATCGCTGTGCTTATGAAGTTTATAACCCAACTACTGCGACAGAAGATAGCATCCCTTTGTTATTAATTCATCCGATAGGAGTTGGCTTGTCAAGAATCTTTTGGCATAGATTTTGTGAGAGTTGGTACAAAGCAGGTAACACCAACCCGATTTACAATCCCGACCTTTTGGGCTGCGGCGATTGCGAAATGCCCGCTGTGGCTTGCTATCCAGACGATTGGGCCGCACAGTTGCAGTATTTCTTGGAAACTGTAGTCAAAAAACCTGCGATCGTACTCGTGCAAGGTGCTTTACTGTCTGTAGGCTTGGCTTTAGCAAAAATGCAGCAGGAAAGCGGCTCAAATTTAATTCGCGGCTTAGTCCTCGCGGGGCCTCCCGCTTGGGGGGTGATGAACAAACATTCGACAGAAAGACAGCAACGGATTGTCTGGAACTTGTTAAATTCTCCCTTGGGAAACGCTTTTTACCGCTACGCCAGACGCGCTGACTTTTTGCGTTCTTTTTCAGTGAAACAACTGTTTGGCGATGCGGCAAAAGTGGACAGCGAATGGTTGGATGCTTTGCAGGCTGGCGCGGCCAATCCTGACAGCAGACACGCGGTTTTCTCGTTTTTAGCGGGGTTTTGGCGCCAGGATTACAGCGGTACGATTCAAAAGTTCGATCGACCTGCACTCATTGTGATGGGAGAAAAAGCCTCAAGCATCAGTCAAGCGGGTAAAGAAGAGAAACCCGATGAAAGATTAGCGCAATATTTAGCTCATTTTCCCAATGCGGAAGGTTTATTAATGCCGGGGCGGAATGTTTTGCCCTATGAATCCACCGCAGAATTTGTCGTGGCTGTTGCGGAGTTTGTGAATGGGAGTTTTTAACCGCAGATATCAGCAGATGAACACAGATGAACGCGGATGGAATTTCATCGGTGTTCACCCGCGTTCATCTGCGGTTAAAAAACTCTAAATTTCAACTCCGGTGCCAGATGGTTGTACCATCTTTTTGATCGATCAAAGTAATGCCTCGATCCTTAAGTTCGTTGCGAATGCGATCGCCCTCAGCGAAATTCTTAGCTTTTCGGGCATCTTTCCGCTGCTGAATCATCACCTCAATCTCCTCATCAGTTAATCCCCTAATGATTTCAACTTTATTAATACTGAAAGATGCGGAAGGGATATTGATAGTCGCACTTAGCGGGACGAGATTGGGTTTTTTAAATCCTAAAACTTCGGCTAACTTAACAAGAGTCTGCCACTTTTGTTGCAACACTTCCGAAGGCATTTCCGTTTTTCCCCCATGCACAATTATATTCCTTTCGCGCCGCAATTCCTTCGCCAATTCAAACACAACAGCTAAAGCATTAGGAGTATTGAAATCATCATCCATCGCTGCTCTAAATTGCTGTACAGCCTCACTCTCCCCTATGGGCAATTTCTTGATTTTATCTAAATTCCAGCCCAATTGGGAACCGTGCAAATCACCAAAAAGTAGGCTTTCTTCAAGAGTATGCCAGCCATTTTTTGCAGAGGCGATCGCCTCTTCGGTAAAATCAATTTGACTGCGGTACTGCGCTGTTAACACAAACAGCCTCACCGCCATCGGTTCTACCGCTTTTGACTTCTCGCTTCCTTCATTCTTACTCCCCCCTTTACCAAGGGCGGGCTGGGGGGGGTTAGATTCCAAATCACCTGACCAATTCCCATCCAACAAATCGCGAATTGTAATAAAATTGTGCAAAGATTTCGACATCTTTTTGCCATTGACAGTCACAAAAGCATTGTGCATCCAATAATTAGCAAGTGACTTGCCAGTCGCGGCTTCAGATTGAGCAATTTCGTTTTCATGGTGCGGAAAAGTTAAATCGGAACCGCCGCAGTGAATGTCAATTGTTTCGCCCAAGCAATCGCGCAGCATCGCCGAACATTCGATGTGCCATCCGGGGCGACCTTTTCCCCAAGATGAATCCCAAGCAGGTTCTCCCGGTTTAGCACTTTTCCACAGGGCAAAATCAGAGGAATCTTGCTTTTTTTGAGCTTCTATTTCTGCGGTTTCTAATCTACCGCTAGCCCCGGCTTGCATTTCTTCCAACTTGCGGCCAGAAAGTTTTCCGTAATCTGGAAATTGCCTCACGTTGTAGTAAACGTCGCCGCCGGAAGCATAGGCATAACCTTTATTTTCTAATTCGTGAATCAGCCGTTTAATGCCGTCCATTGTATGGGTGGCGCGGGGATATTCATCAGCCCTGAGAATATTCAGCTTGTCCATATCTGCAAAATATTCCTCGATGAAGCGTTCCGCCACGGCTTCCATTGTGGAATTGGTTTCGCGGGCGCGGTTGAGAATTTTGTCGTCAATATCTGTAAAATTCTGCACGTAGCGCACATCGTATCCCCGCCACATCAGATAGCGGCGCACCATGTCCCAGACAATGTAAGCGCGGGCGTGGCCGACGTGGCAGTAATCGTATACCGTAACGCCGCAGCAGTACATCCGCACCTTTCCTGGTTCGAGGGGTTCAAAAGGTGATTCGCGACGGGTCAAGCTGTTGTAAAGCGTTAGGGGCATGGGATTTGAGATTTGAGATTAATGTACTGCTCTAATTTATTATATTGCTCTTGGCGAATCTTTCGGTGTCACTACCAAACATCTGTTAAATCTAAGACAAATCCCGGTAACATATCTTCCCCTGACAAAGTGTTGAGATTATCTAATATTGACATCCCGACTTTGCCGGTATATCTCAACTTTCTGGTTTTTGCGATCGATTAACCATCCCAAAATGGCTCCATTTGCGATGTATAGCGGTTCTCAAGAAAGTGAAATACACGGGCTAGTTCGATGCCCCATGCTTTTATGCCCGATGCCCAATCCCCAAGAGCACCTCATGTTACTGAGAAAGGCTATATTCCCGCATTTTTTCTCGCAATGGTTCCAGGTTGTCAGACTTAGAAAGCAATACAGATTCAGAAGAAATACCGACCTTAGAAGGGAAGAGAGAAAGTAGTACGTCAACAGATGCTAGAATATGTCAGCCCCAAAGTTGCCTTTTTTTATCCAAACAGTAACCAAAACGGTTAAAGGGCGATCGCGCACGCTTAACAGTTATTTACAGTTTGTAGGGGAGGAGTTGACAGTGAAATATAAAGAAAAAAATAGTTTCAACACAGGAGTCAAATGGCTACTGTGGTCTAGTTTTCTCACTCTAGGCATCGGCGGCGGCTTATTTGCCTACGGGTTATATCAAAATCGACCTCCCGAACCCATAGGAGTGCGCTTGATACCCGTCAAACTTGGCGATATTGAAGATACGCTTAATGAAAGCGGCACTATTGAATTGGCTGGTCAACAAACTCTTAAATCTCCCGTTAATGCTACTGTTGATGAAGTGTTAGTAAAAATCGGGCAAAATATCACATCTGGTCAGAACTTAATCACTCTTCGTAACCCCGAAAAACAAACAATTCTCAGCCAGCAAGAGTTGGAGATTCAAAAACAAAAACTCACTCTAGAAAGCTTCCGCCAAAAACTTGTCGCAGCCCAGGAAACGCTCAGTATCGCCCAAGGGAGACTTCAAAATTATAAATCCGGGCAAAATAACGAATTATTAGAAATTAAAAAACAGGAAATTGCCTTAGCAAAGAATCGCCAAAAAGTTGTTGACGCTGAGGTGGTTTTGGCTGCTGCTGAGCGGAAACTTACCGAGCAAAAAGCATTAGTTGAAAGAGGTTATATTCCGGCAGATAACGTGCGATCCCAAGAAGACGAAGTTCGCAAGGCTAAAGTCAGTTTACGAGAGGAACAGTCTCAAATCAACACCGATTTGCTCGACCTCAAAAGTCGGCAAATTCAGCGACAAAATAAAGAGCAAGATCTTCAGGAAAAAGTGATCGCTGCTGAGTCAGGAGTGCGACAAGCTCAGTTAGAAGTTGCTACACATAGCCCCACTCTCCAAAGCTCTCTGCTTGAGTACCGAAAAAAAGAACAGGAACTAAAAAACAATATGGTGACTGCATCTATTGATGGCAAGGTACTTAATATTCAAGTTAAAAATGGCGACGGAGTGCCGCAGGGAACAGAGCTTTTGACATTAGGTGACCCTTCACAAGAACTGGTAAAACTACAGCTTTCTACCCTCAATGCTGCTAAAGTTAGACCCAAGCAGTCCGTCCGTATCAGCATTATTGGGCCCAATCCTAAGCAGTTTTCAGGAAAAGTAGACAGCTTATATATTCTTGCTCAAAGTGGTAATAGTAAAGGAAATGACGACTCTAATCAAGGCAGTCAGCCAACGGTTCCTGCAACAGTAAGACTCGATGCTCCAACCCGGACTTTGATTCCAGGGAGTCAAGTGAATGTGGAGATAATTTTGCAGCAGCGCCAGAAGGTAGTAGTTTTAGATACAGAGGTAATTGTGCGATCGGAGTCTAAGCCTTTTGTGTGGATTCGTGACAGTCAAGGCAAAGCCCAGAAACGGTCAGTTACATTAGGTTTAGAAGGATTGACACAGGTAGAAATAACTTCTGGTTTGCGGCCAGGTGACAGTGCTGTGATACCCCCTCCTGAACCTTCCTTAAAGCCAGGAACTCCTATTCAGGAAGAAAAAACAACTAAAAAGAAAGAAAAAACAGAGGGTGACGATCTGGAATAAAAATTAAAGAGTAGGATCAAATTAGCTAATTTTATTAATGTACGAAATGTTGATTTTTGATTTTTAATTACTTATGAGCCTTTCTCCTTTAGACCTCCTCCGCCTTACTTGCATTTCCCTAAGTGGCAATCTTTTGCGCTCTGCCCTAACTACAGTCGGAGTTTTCATGGGTGTAGCTGCGGTCAGCGCAACGTTGCAAGTTGGCAACATTAGCCGCGCGGTGATTGCTGAACAACTAGCCAAGCGAGAAGCACCTCAATTTAGAATCACTATCTGGGATGGCTTAGGTTTGAAGTTAGAAGATATGGAATTTTTACGGAATCGGCTGAAAGGAATTCAGGCGATTAGCGCAGCAACTTGGTTTGTTTTTAACAAAAAAGTTATATTTCAGGCTGAAGAAGCGCAAACTAATATCTTCGCTGTTTCTCAAGATCATTTATTGACATCGGGGCGGCGATTAATTGAGGGGCGTTTTTTTTCCCATAATGATTTTACTAATTATCGACCTGTCGTGGTAATTGATGAAATGCTGGCGGCACAACTTTTTAAAGGTGGCACTAAACCTGTAGAGCAGCGCATTTATGCTGACCGCAGACCTTACATTGTTGTTGGCGTAATGGAGAGCAAGGAAGGCTTTTTTGGCAAACCCAAAGCGGAAATGTGGGTGTCGATGTCGGTTTACAAAGCGATGACAGGTAGTCAGAGAATTGACTCAATTTTGGTGCGACCTTATAATCTCAAAGATATTAAACGAATGGAAAAGCAGGCAAAAAAGGTTTTGAAGCAGCGCTTCCCCAAAGCAGAGGTTAATACTCGGAACAATGTTAAGCAAATTTTGGAGCAGCAGGAAATTCTGGAACTTGCTTCACAGGGACTATTGGCAGTGGGGGTAATTTCGCTATTGGTGGGAGGGGTTGGTATTGCTAATATTACGATCGCGGCGGTGATGGAACGTACCCCAGAAATTGGTTTGAGACGTGCGATAGGGGCTACTCAGAGAGATATAATGTTGCAGTTTATTCTAGAAGCAGTAATTCTGAGTTTAGCGGGCGGAATTGCTGCTATTGTGACGGTACACGGGTTAACGGTGGTGGTAGCGGATGTTTTTAAGTTGCCTTATAAATTTGACAGCAACACAGCAGCTTTGGCTTTAGGATCGGCATTAGCTGTGGGAGTGGGAGCTGGATTTCTCCCGGCTCTGCGAGCGAGTAAACTCGATCCTGTTAAAGCGCTGCGTCAAGGGTAGTCATCCCGTAGGAAATCGCCCTAGCATTACTTGCAGAAATAACTGGAGTTAGCATGACTGAGCAACCGCACGAAGATTATCTCCCAAATAGCGATTACCCTGCTCGCTACGAGATTCCTTGGATATTTCGTTTTAGCCTAGTTATGCTTGCAACCTGTGGGCTATTGGCGATATTTGCTGTTGCTTTTAAGTCTAGTTCAACAGTCAAAAGTGATGTTAGCTCTAAATCTGCGATCGCGCCCAAAATTCTGCCACTTACCACTAAAAAACATCTCCCACACATCCAAAATCTACCGCAAAATCAGGCGCTCATTAAACCCCAAAATCAGATAGAAACGCCAACTACCAACCAGAGAATAGTTATTCCTCAATTCCCCGGCGAAAATCCCACAAGTAAAATCAAACACTCACCAATTTCCCATTCCCAATCCCCAATCCCCAATTCCGAAGTATTAACAAAATCTACTCAAAAGAAACCTGTCCCACCAGAATCAATAGTAATTTATGAAGTTCCACCAAATCCAGAAATAACAGCAGAATCAATACCTGAAAATACCCAAAATCCAACTCTTCAACAGCAATCTATAGCGGATGAATTAGGGGTTGAACTGACACTCCAGGAAGTTGTATTTTTAGGCTTAGAAAACAACAGAGATATCAAAAATCAATACCTCAAACGCATCGTCCAAAAACAAGATTTAGCCGTAGAAGAAGGCTTATTTGTCCCTATTTTTACACCGACACTATCCGTGTCCTCAATTCGTTGGAGGAATGGGGGAAGAGTCGCCACTACTGGCGAAGTCGATTTATCTGCCCAGGTGAGTGTCAAAATTCCCACAGGAGGGAATATAAGTTTTGTTTGGAGTAGTAAACAAGGACAAGATGCGAATGGTTTTGGCATTAATAGTGAAGATTCTTTAAGTCAAAATCTCAGGTTAAATTTTACCCAACCTCTGTTAAGGGGAGCTGGAGTTGCTGTCAATCGAGCACCAATTGAGATTGCTCGCCTGAGTGAAAAAAGAAATATTCTGAGTTTGAAATCGAGGCTAATTGAGACAATTACTAAAGTAATTTTAACCTATCGAGAGTTGATTAAGGCTCAGGAACAAGTTAAAATTTCACAAAGTTCTCTGGAAAGTGCCCGTCAGCAATTGGAGATTAATCAGGTTTTGATTGAGGCAGGAAGGGTAGCAAAAGTTGAGATTTTTACAAGTGAAAAAGCTGTGGCAGATCGGGAAGGGACAGTATTAGCTAGTGAGGAGCAACTGAAGAAGGCAAGATTAGCACTGCTGCAAGTTCTAGACCTCGATCGCAATCTTAATATAATAGCAAGAGAAGATGCTGCCGTACAGACTAACCCTCTGGATTTCTCTAATATTCTACCATTAGCTCTGTCAAATAGTCCTGATTATTTACAAGGACAGCTCGACCGGGAAATCGCTAAATATCAATTGCTCGTAGCGGAAAATAAGCGCAAATGGAAATTGGATGTAAATGCAAGTTATAATAATAATGCTACTAATCTTTCAGACAGCAGCTCGGATTTGAGAGCGGGACTGGTTTTGACTCGCGAATTTGGAAATAGAGAAATTGAGCGAGATTTTCAGAATAGTCGTGTTAAGCTATTACAAGCTGAGAATAATTTAAAGGAGTACAATCAAAAGCTCGAAGTTGAGGTCAGAAATGCAATTCGAGATATAAATTTGAATCTTAAGCAAGTAGAACTAGCTCAAAAGTCAAGGGAGTTAGCGCAAAAGCAATTAGAAATAGAGCGAGGAAAAAGAAAATTGGGAGTGGAAAGTTCTCGGAGTATTATCGATATTGTGACTTTTCAGAAGGATTTAATAGAGGCTAAAAATGCAGAACTTAATGCGAGAATTGCCTATTTTAATGCTTTGACAAATCTTGATAAAATAATAGGTACTACTTTGGATACTTGGCAGGTGAGGATTGAAAATGAAGAATGATGTTAGTTAGTTGTTATCGGATTGAATGAGACTTGTCAGTAATTCCAACCAGGCTCCATCGGATCGGGAGCGGTAGAATCAGCCGTCAAGCAGATAGGTACAAGGCTAAAAATTTCATTCTTCACAGTAGAAATCTGAAAGTGTTTCGCAAATGTTACAACTGCGTTGTGCCTACTTGAATGGTTAATTTGCAGTCTAATATTTTTGCAAAATCGGGATGCTCCCGCGAAGCCTTCTTGTTAGAAGGATTATAGAGCAATACGGTTCAGTTAAGGAAAATTGTAGCGAAAATGTTGGGCGGAGTGAAACGGAGGGTTCGTTCCACGGGCCCAACCTACGCACGATCTGTTTTTTAGCACTAACCCAAGCGTATTGGATTATAGAGAAAGTCTTCCACTTTGTCATATTCGCAAAGACATATCCATTCTAAACGATCGCCCCCACCCTCCAAACCCATCAAAAGCCCCTCTCCCCATTTGTCATCAAATCCTGACCTTTGCTTCAACACCGATCCCGCAAATCTCCCAAATGTCAAGATTCCCTGACAAAGTGATCCCCAAAATCACGAAAATGCGTATAAGTACCCAGGATTGAGGGAAAAGACCCCTTGACCCGATCGCAACTTGTCTGCAACATTAAGTCATGACAAAGCGATCCCAAAGAAATGCTTGGATTAAGCAGCCCTGGGAGTCGAATAGCGCGTGTGCTGCCAGCACAGCGTTGCTAGCAGCACCGGTCGCACTCACAAAATCGATCTTGTCAATCAAGAATCGACAGATAAAGCTTTATTTAGATCGAACGGTGCGCGCAGAAGCCCAGAAGTCACAACCCTCGATCGCATGGGGGATAAGACAAGCTAAAAACAAGCAAGGCTTCAAAGGTTGGAGAGATTTGGAAGCTCGATCATATTTGCATTTAAAAGAGTTTCTAACTCAAAAAATCAACACATTTGTGTTGAGAGGAAAAATCTAACCCGCCATCCCAAATTAGTGGAGAACAAACTCATGGCAAAAGAACGCCCACCATTAGAAGAGATGACTTTGCGACAACTCCGCAGAGTTGCTAGCGAATGTGGAGTCTCTCGCTACAGCCGGATGCGGAAATCGCAACTTCTGGCATCAATTCAAGAAATTCAGCGCACAAAATTTTCATACAGTCCATCTCGCAAACTAGAGGCACAAGAAGCAGTGGAAGCAGCAAAGTTTGAACTCGGCCAAGAAGATAGAACCGGCGGTTCTTTGTCATCTGTAGATGAAGGTTTAGCAGATTTGCCCAACGGCTACGGCGAAAGCCGGGTTGTTTTAATGCCCCGCGACCCAGAATGGGCCTACACTTACTGGGACATCCCCAACGATCGCAAAGAAGAATTGCGCCGCCAAGGAGGACAGCAACTCGCCCTGCGGATCTACGACGTTACAGATGTTAACCTCGACAACCAAAGCCCGCACAGCATTCAAGAATATCCCTGCGACGAACTGGCGCGGGAATGGTACGTGCCAATCCCCGTGAGCGATCGCGACTACGCGATCGACATCGGCTACCGCTGTGCAGACGGCCGCTGGCTGGTATTAGCTCGATCGGCCCAAGTTCGCGTTCCTCCCGTCTATCCCAGCGACTGGATTGAAGATCAATTCATCACCCTCGACTGGGAAGAAGAATTGCAAGGCAAAACCTTCGCGGAACTGGTTCCTCCGGCCAAGAAAGTCGCACAAGCAGCCAATGGCTTCGGTTACAGCACCAGCAACGCCATC
Source organism: Microcoleus sp. B3-D2 (assembly GCF_036705345.1). Taxonomy (NCBI): domain Bacteria; kingdom Bacillati; phylum Cyanobacteriota; class Cyanophyceae; order Oscillatoriales; family Microcoleaceae; genus Microcoleus; species Microcoleus sp. B3-D2. The sequence goes on along the minus strand of NZ_JAUBUG010000002.1, from coordinate 113,638 downwards.
TACGAACAAATCTTCGGCATGGCAGAATCTGCCGAATCCCTGCGGGTAGCGGGTTCTGTCTTCGGTTCCATGCAGCACGTCGCCGGTTCCGTCCAGCAAGTGGGCATCCACGAACAAGCTCTCAGTTCCTACGTGTTCCCCTCCGGCGTCGGAATGTGGGCGGCTCCCACCATGTCCGGCCTCACCGCGTCGGGTGTCGGTATGTCCGGCCTCACCGCGTCGGGTGTCGGTATGTCCGGCCTCACCATGTCGGGTGTCGGTATGTCCGGCCTCACGATGTCCGGTTTCGGTATGTCAGGTGTTGGTATGTCGGGAGTTGGCTTCGCCGCCCCGATGCGCCCCCGCCAGTTCTGGTTAGTTGCTGATGCCGAACTGATCGTTTACGGTGCCACCGAACCCGACGCTACCGTCTACGTAGGCGGACAGCCGATTAAACTCAATGCTGACGGCACTTTCCGCTTCCAGATGTCCTTCCAAGACGGCTTAATCGACTATCCGATTTTTGCAGTAGCAGCAGACGGCGAGCAAAACCGCGCCATCCACTTGAAATTCAACCGCGAAACCCCAGAACGGCGCACCAATACCAAGCAAGATGCCGTTGTGGAATGGTTGGGCTAATCCCAAAGGTCGATCGAGCGGCGGGCGCTCATGCAGGTTTGTGCCAATTTTTGAACCATCACAAGGCATAGCCCCAGCCGATCGTGATTTGTTAAGGTTAATCCCAGACAACAACCCATAACACCCCCTATACACCGTTCTCCTGTTTTGAGGAGCGGTGTTTTTTGTATTTAGAAGCAAGAAGGAAGAAGGAAGAAGGAAGAAGGAAGAAGGAAGAAGGAAGAAGGAAGGAGGAAGAGGGAAGAAGGAAGGAGGAAGAGGGAAGAAGGAAGAAGGAAGAAAATTTTAGTTATCTAGGAGAGAAGTTTTAGTTATCTAGGAGAGAAGGAAGAATCAATCTACTGCATGGGTTTTAGCAATTAAGAATGTCCTCACCATCAGGGCGGTTGCTATATGGCAAAATACCTGGCAAGTGGGCGATCGACCGAAGCTATACCAATTCTTAAAAGTAGGGATAAAGATAGATTGTATGCGAGCATTCGTAGAAAATTAGGCCTTGCCTAAGTCCCTACTTTATTTCATGCGATTGACAACGGCTATCTTACTTATATCGTTTCCGGTTGCATCAATATTGTTCAAATGTCCAAAAAGTCTGTTGGCGCGAAAGCATAATTTTAGTCAACAGCAAACAGTCAACAATCATGAGGAGGGCAACCGGAATTGATATCAGACAATTTTATTAATATCTATCTGTAGATAGATGTTTACTTAAATCCCGTTGTTGCTAGTTAAATCAAAATTTGCACTCTTCACTCAAGCATTATTAAGTAAGCTAAAGTTTACTTAAATTTTTATTGCACAAACTCGGTAAATCCAGCGAAACAAAAGAAAGCGAGTTATGAGAGAAAGAAGGCGATCGCACAGCCACTTCTCAAAAACAAATGCAAAAAATCAATTCCCCGCCGCAACGGAGGCAGAAGCCTCGCCTTTTAGCCTTATTCGCTGTCACATTAGCCACCGTCTTGCTTTTATTTATTCTGCCGGCACTGACTCAACAGCCAGTCGTGCTCACCATGTTAATGCAAGGCCAAGACATTGTTAACTGGAGACCCTTTGTCAAAGAATTTGAACAGAAAAACCCCGACATTCGCATCAACCTCATAGAAGGGCCTTTTGACACCAACCTCATAGAAAATCTTTACACATCTGCCTTTCTTTTAGGCGAATCGCCCTACGACATCATCAACATGGATATTGTCTGGGTTCCCAAATTTGCAGCCGCAGGTTGGGTAAGCGATTTGACAGACAGAATTTCCCCCGAACAACTATCAAAATTCATCCAAGGTAACGTCGAAGGCGGGCGGTATCGAGGCAAACTTTACCGAATTCCCCACGCTTCCGATGCCGGAATGCTTTACTACCGCAAAGACATTTTAGAACAAGCGAAAATTCCAGCGCCGAAAACCTTTGAAGAGATGGTAAAAATCTCTCAAAACTTGCAGAAACAGGGAAAAGCAACTTGGGGTTATCTGTGGCAAGGCAAACAATACGAGGGAGTATCTGCGATGTTTGTCGAGGTGCTCTCCGGTTTTGGCGGCTTTTGGGCAAACCCTCAAACTTTTGAAGTTGGGTTAGATAAACCCGAGGCAATTAAAGCAGTAGAATTTCTCAAAAAAACGATCGCCTCCGGCATTTCTCCTCCGGGTGTCACCACCTACGGCGAAGAAGAAACCCGGCTGTTGTTTCAAAATGGCAAAGCGCTGTTTTTGCGAAACTGGCCGTATGTTTGGAAGCTTGCAAATGCCGAAGGATCGAATGTTAGAGGCAAAATTGCGATCGAGCCAATGCTCAGCAGTACGGGTAAAACAGGCGGTTCCTGCTTGGGTGGCTGGGGCTGGGGAATTGCCAAAACCTCAAAACATCCAGAACAAGCCTGGAAAGCAATTCAGTATCTTACCAGCGAGGAAACCCAGCGCAAATTTATTTTAGAAACTGGTTTAATTCCCAGTTACAAATCGCTGTTTACCAACAAAGAAATAGTCGCCAAATATCCTCACTACCCGCAACTGCTAAAAGTAGTGGAACGGCCAGCTTTGCGGCCGCCCCTGGCACAATACGCTCAAGCTTCTGATATTTTGCAGCGCTATTTGAGTTCAGCTTTTACCGGGAGAATGAGTGCAGAACAAGCAATGAAAGCAGCAGCTAGCGAAACTCGTAATTTATTAGGCAGTTTAAAACAACCCCAAGCTTCGTAAAACTGACATCTTGGTTTTCTGTTAGAAACAGGCCAGATGCCTGTTCCACAAAGAGTTGGAAACAGGCAAGATGCCTGTTCCACAAAAAGTTAATTCAATTCTGGGGTGGGCTTCTATCCGGCCCAAAAATAAATTAAAGGTGAACAATATGCAATTAGACAAGATGCGACAGCGCGAACAAAAAACCGGATGGATATTAGTAGCACCAGCTTTGATAATTCTGATGCTAGTATTTGCTTACCCAATATTGCGCGCTTTTTGGCTGAGTTTATTCACCCAAAACCTCGGTACAGAATTAAAACTGGTTTTTTCCGGTTTTGCTAACTACAGTCGAATGTTAGGGGACGGGCGTTTCTGGCAAACTTTAGGCAACACCACTGTATTTACAGTCGTCTCTGTTTTGCTGGAATTAATTCTCGGTATGGGTATTGCCTTAGTCTTAAATCAATCTTTCACAGGGCGTGGCATTGTTCGCACAATTTCCCTCCTACCTTGGGCACTGCCCACTGCATTGATGGGAGTAGCTTGGGCGTGGATTTTTAACGACCAATACGGCGTAATTAACGACATTTTAAGGCGATTAGGATTGATTCAAAATAGCATTAGCTGGCTGGGAGATCCGACGTTGGCAATGATGGCAGTGATTACAGCAGATGTGTGGAAAACGACGCCCTTTGTCAGCTTGCTTTTGCTAGCGGGATTGCAGTCAATTCCAGGTGATTTGTACGAAGCCCACGCCATTGACGGCGCGAGTAGCTGGCAGAGTTTCCGTCAAGTTACTGTGCCCCTGCTGATGCCCCAAATTGTGATTGCTTTGCTGTTTCGATTTGCCCAGTCTTTCGGCATTTTTGACTTGATTCAGGTGATGACGGGAGGGGGGCCGGCGGGAGCAACGGAGACGGTTTCTATCTACATTTACAGCACGGTGATGAGGTATTTAGACTTTGGCTACGGGGCGGCTTTGGTGGTGTGTACTTTTTTGATGTTAGTGGCAGCAGTTGCGATCGCCGCTTACCTGTTATCGAGAGCCCGCACCAATGCAGCAGGAGGAAACTAAGATTATTTTAGATTTGGGATTTGAGATTTTAGATAACCAACAGTTGCACTTTTATTTCAGTGGTATAAATTATGTCGATCGCCCGCGAACAACCCACCAAAAAAACCTTTGACATCCGCCAATTAATCTTGCCAATCTCAGCACTCTTAATCGTCGCATATTTCCTCGCACCTATTATCTGGCAGGTGCTAACTTCTTTCAAAGTAAATGCAGATATTTCAGCGATTCCCAACGTCTACATTCCCAAACGAATTACTTTCGAGCATTACCTGTCCCTATTCCAGCGCCGCCCGTTTGCACTTTACATTTTAAATAGCGCTTTTGTTTCGATTACTTCCACATTGCTGTGTTTGGCTGTAGGAGCTCCCGCAGCTTACGCTTTAGCCCGGTTGCGGTTGTGGGGGGAGAGAATCATCCTGGCAACTGTGACGATAGTTACCCTATTTCCGGCGGTGCTGCTATTTTTAGGACTTCTAGAAATTGTCAAAGCTTTGGGTTTAGGGAATAATTATTTAGCATTAATTATTCCTTACACCGCTATCAATCTACCGCTGACAATTTTGGTGATGCGGAGTTTCTTTCAACAGTTGCCAAAAGATTTGGAAGATGCGGCTAAAGTAGACGGATACAACACTTTTCAAATGCTGTGGCAAATCGTGCTACCGATGACATTTCCAGCTTTAGTCACAACTGGAATTTTGACATTTATTTCAGCTTGGAACGAGTTTATATTTGCACTAACATTTATGACTCGCGAATCTCTAAAAACCATTCCCGTCGCAACGGCTCAACTTAGCGGGGTGTCAGTATTTGAGATTCCTTACGGCCCGATCGCCGCAGCCACCGTTTTGGGAACATTACCCTTAGTTTTCCTGGTTTTAGTATTCCAGCGGCGCATCGTTCAAGGTTTAACTGCGGGGGCGGTAAAAGGATAGTTTAGAACTCGTTCCTAGGCTCTGCCTCGGAACCGATATCTAGAGGCTCTGCCTCGCTTTTTAAACAGGAAAATTGGAGGCAGAGCCTCCGGATCTGCGTTACCAGGCAGAGCCTGGTAACGAGTAAACATCAACAGTCAACAGTCAACAGTCAACAGTTTAAAAATCATGGCAAAATTGCAACTCAAAAACCTCAATAAAACCTACAGCCCTAAAGTAGTTCCCGTAAAAGACATTAGTTTGGATGTCAGCGAAGGGGAATTTCTGACTTTGTTGGGGCCGTCGGGGTGCGGCAAATCTACGACGCTCAGGTTAATTGCAGGGTTGGAACAGCCGACTAGAGGCGAGATTAGAATTGGCGATCGCAATGTCACTTATCTCAGACCGGGCGATCGTGATATTGCAATGGTTTTTCAAAGTTACGCGCTTTATCCGCACATGACAGTATACGAGAATATGGCGTCGAGCCTGAAACTTCGCAAAATCCCCTCCAGCGAAATCAACCGATTAGTGACAGAAGTTGCAACATCCCTCGGATTGACGGAATTAATCGATCGCAAACCCGGAAAACTATCAGGCGGACAGCGGCAGCGAGTCGCCCTCGGCCGCGCATTAGTGCGCCAACCGGAAGTATTTTTGCTAGACGAACCTTTGAGCAATCTCGACGCATTATTGCGGGAAAAAGTTAGGGCCGAACTCAAACAATTATTTTCCTCCCAAAAAGCTCCTGTAGTTTACGTAACTCACGACCAAACCGAAGCAATGACGCTTTCTACAAAGGTCGCAGTTCTCAACAGCGGCAACGTGCAGCAACTAGACCCGCCACACTTAATTTATACTCGTCCTGCAAATCGGTTTGTAGCGGGTTTTGTGGGCAGCCCGCAAATGAATTTGCTCGAGCTTAAATGCCAGGGCAATTTTGCTGTGTTGGGGGATTTTCGAGTTCGACTACCATATATGCCGACTGTGCCGCCAGAAATTGTGTTGGGAATTCGCCCTGAACACGTCGGCTTGGCAGATGCTGAGGCCGGCAATATGCCGGGTCCAGACGCCATTAAAGGTGAGGTTTATTTAGTGGAAAACTTGGGAATGCAAAATTTAGTTAGCGTCCGAGTTAAAGGCGTGGACTCAGTAACGGTGCGGGCTTTGCTGCCCAATGACCGCCACTGGAATTCAGAAATTGTAGAGCTGGTTTTCCCGCCTCAGTTGCTGCACTGGTTTGACGTGAAAACGGGCGATCGCTTGCAATAAGAATTTGCCCTGCATAGCATGATTGATTAGAAATGGTCTAACCCTGTGCTGAAAAATATTTTTTTTGCTTATAACTAAGTTATGACTTTAGTTAGAGGTAGAACTCTTTGGCTGCTGTTAAGGTGATATTCATGTGTGAAAAAGCTAATTGGCTGACACATAGGTTGCGTGTTTACCAGATTTTATCGCTAACCTATAACTCTATTATTTAGGTGGTTAATGGCAAGTTGAAGCTAAGTTGGCTTTCCCTCGCGTTAGCTGCTGATTTTGGAGCAAGTCAATTAGTAGATGAAAAAATGTTGAAAATTATCACCAATCAACTTAGGGAGTATGACCGAGATGAATTTGATTTCCACAGCCATTGCTCGCATTAGTTCCCTGCTTAAGGGCTTTCAAATCAAGAGTTTTTTGAGTGTTGTCCTAGTCGGTTTTCTGCTTCTGACAACAAATGTTGATTCGGCGCGCAGTAACCAAGGTATTGGCGGGCAAGCCAGCTCAAAGGCCGATCTAAACAATTCTGAAAGACCCCAAACAACGCGGGAATGGAGGCAAGAAGCTCGCGAAACGTCAGACTCTCCGGGCGAACGAGTTCAGAAGATTGGTCAAGAGGCAGGAGCAGCCGTGAAAGAATTCGGTGAAATGTACCAAGACACTGCTAAGAGAAGTGTCCGCGAATTAAAGGATAAGTAGGTCCAGCTAAAAAAATCTAACACAGAGAAACCTGATTGCTGTAGGGGCAGCCTAAAGAGTGTTCGCCCTTGCGGGTTTCTCAACACCTGAACAGTTTGACGTTTAAATAGGTTGAGCTACTTAATACGGCAGAGAAAATCAAGTAGGCTAGCATAAATAAACTAAGACTGACGCTCATAAACCCGGTTTCTCTTATGAAACTGGGTTTTTGGCTTGGAAGCGCTTTATGTTAAATCAAATCTATTGTGACTTAGCTAGCCTCTGGAATACGAGTTCGAGGTCAAACTACGCAAACTTCGTCTCTTTCGCTTTAGACTAATAAATAAGCGGTAAGGCGCTTAGGTTGCACCTCACATCTTGCACCATTCTCAGGAACAGGCAAGATGCCTGTTCCACAAAGAGTGAATTTTCTTGTGGAACAGGCATCTTGCCTGTTCATACAAAGCTTATTGAGAATGGTGCAACATCTCAGTTGCACCCTACATATAGAAGTTCCAGGTAATTCCTGATGAATAAACATTTTAACAGTCTTTGCTTGACCGGCCTGCTGTTCATCCTGCCCGTTTGTCCGGCAACAATTGCCCGCGCTCAACTTCCCGAAACTTCGGATACTAACGCCAAGCAAACAAATCTCCTCAAAGATGAACTGTATTTTGGGTTAACTAAACCGGGAGGCGAGCCAGTTTCTGAAGCAGAATGGCAGGAGTTTGTCAGCGCAGTTATTACCCCTCGCTTTCGGGAAGGGCTAACGGTATTAGACGGATCGGGGCAATTTCTCAACAGTTCGGGAATTCTGATTCGAGAAAAATCTAAAATAGTTATTTTGATTTATGAAAGTAGCCAGGAAAAAAATCAAGCTATTAATGAAATTATCGAAACTTACAAGCGCACTTTCCAGCAAGAATCTGTGTTGCGGGCTACCAGCGAAGTTAAGGTTTCTTTCTGATGCGGTTATCCAATCAGTGTATTTATGATATTATTTGTGCTGAGCAAGGTCATACCCTCAAAGATGAGTAGGGTGCTGGTGCAAGAAAAATCATAATTTTTGGGTATCGATCGCACACTGCAACAAGTCGTTAGAAAAACCTGCCCGGGAGAAAACAAAAACATGACGAACGACGGCAACCCAAAAGCTGAACCGCCGGAAAGCGATGATTCAAAAGATTTGGACGGTATGGCGAAAGCTTTTCTTGTGAGCGTGGCTTGGTCTTACGCAGAGGCATTGGAGCGAACGAAACGATCGCAAAATCCACAGGAACCAGCGCCGGAATCTTCGACAGAACAAGTCGAACGCGATCCTGAAAAAAATTAATGAAAGACTATTAATGCGATCGATTGGCCCAACTATCTGTGCGATCGAATGCAATAGTCAGTTCGCTGTTTTGAGTTAAGAACAATCAACTCAGAACAGCGAACTGTGCAGCTAAAAGCTGATTTGTATTGGATTTTACAAGAAAAAACTGAAAGCTCCGTGACCCTTCAACAAGCTCAGGAAAAGCTTTAGTTCGGTGATGACAACTGCGTTGCAGGTGTGAACCTCAAGCTATATCTATTCTTAAAAGAGATTTAAACTAAACAAAGTACGGTTTTACCGCTACAGTGTACAAAACAAATAACTAATTTTTAGATCGGTCTCATGTCTAATTCAAAAATGATTGGCAAAGCGATCGCAGGTGGCCTTTGCTTCGGCATCCTCGCCAGCTTCAACGCTTCACACGGCCCCGCATCCGCAGCAGCACCAATAATTGCCCAAGAAACAGCAGCCCCGGCCGCTAGCAGCATCGACAAGCAACTCCTAGGCCAATGGCAAGGCACAGTCCCCTCCGGTCAGTCTTTCACCTTCGTCTTTGCCCCAGAAGGCAAATTGTTTCTCATGGCTAAAGGCCCGGACGGAGCAGCCCGGGCCAAAGAAATGAGGTACAAAGTTAATCTCGGTGAAAAACCGATGCACATTGATGTCGGTCTCAGCAGCACAGAAACCGTTCAGACTGTTTTTGAGTTGACTCCCGAAGGTCAAATGCGCCTTCAGTTGCAAGGCACCAATCCCGGAGAGGCGAGACCTAATTCCTTAAACGAACAGGCAACCGTGTTTAAAAAGGTCTCCGAGGCCACTGCACTGCCTGCTGACACTCAAGTCATCGGTTTTTGAGGAAAATTATTGGCAGCCAGAAGGCACTCCAGTAGTTCTGAGTTTTGAGTTTTAAGTTATAAACCATTTAAAATTCAAAACTCATCCACGGCGAAGCGTTGCGAAGAATGTTAGCTTTCGCCGTCGGTTATCCAAAGCAATCTTAAAATCTTCCTACTGCCTTCTGCCTTGAACAGGCCCTGCTACAATCCACTTAATCTCCATTTAACTGCCATAGACCTCCATGAGTGAAACCGTCCTAGAAGTTCGCAACCTGCGGGTTCAATTTCAATCTGCGGACGCAGGCGATGCGTCTGCAACTGTCAAAGCGGTTGACGGCATTTCGTTTGAGGTCAAGCGAGGGCAAACTCTGGGCATCGTGGGAGAGTCGGGGTCGGGAAAATCGGTAACATCCCTGGCTGTTATGGGTTTGCTTTCGAGTTCGTCAACGAAAATTGACGGCGAAATTTGGTTTTATTCGACAAAAGACGGTGCTAGCAAGGGGCCTGTGAATCTGCTGGAAATGCCGGACAGGGAAAAACAAACATACCGGGGCAGCCAGATTGCGACGATTTTTCAAGAGCCGATGAGTTCGCTAAATCCAGTTTATACGATCGGATTTCAACTCACAGAAGCCATTTGTTTGCACCAACAGGTGTCGCAGACAGAAGCGCGGCGCCAAGCTGCTTCTCTGCTGCAAGAAGTGAAGCTGCTACCGGGCGACGATGAGATCAGGCAGCGGTGTTTGGCTTTGCGGCAAGAGCATTCCCGGGCTGCTGGGGGGAATCAAGCAGTTATAGAGGACGATCGCGATTTGATGCAGCTCGTCAACGGCCAAAAACAAGCTATGCTCGATCGCTACCCCCACGAACTCTCAGGCGGTCAAATCCAGCGCGTGATGATTGCAATGGCCATTTCTTGCAATCCAACTTTATTAATTGCTGATGAACCTACCACGGCTTTGGACGTAACCGTGCAGGCAACAATCTTAGCTTTGCTGCGGGAGTTGCGGGACTCTAGAGGCATGGCAATGATTTTTATTACCCACGATTTGGGCGTCATTGCTGAAATTGGCGATAGGGTGGCGGTGATGTACCGAGGCAAGATTGTTGAGTGCGGTGCGATCGAACAAATTTTCAGCAATCCCCAACATCCTTACACAAAAGGTTTATTAGCTTGCCGCCCCACTCTCGATCGGCAACTGCGCCGCTTGCCGACAGTTTCCGATTTTATGGATGTCACCACAAATGCTAGCGGCGAATTAGTAATTGTCGAGAAAAATGCTGATTTAGACGGCGACAGCAGCGGGGGAAATCCTGCTTTTGCAACAGGAAAACCGCCTCGGCTGCCGCATATTTCCGGCCCTTTGCTAGCTGTTAATAACTTGCGAGTCGGTTTTCCGGTGCAGGGAATGTTTGGCGAAACTAAACGCTTGTTTATGGCGGTAAACGATATTTCTTTTGAGGTTTACCCGGGCGAGACTTTGGGTTTGGTGGGCGAGTCTGGCTGCGGCAAATCAACTTTGGCGAGAGCTTTGCTGCAATTAATTCCGGCGGCCAGCGGTAAAGTGTTTTTTGAAGGTCAAGAAATTACGCCTCCTGCGAAAGGTAGTTCGGCAGCGCAGTGGATGGCTAATTATCGGATGCAAAAAGAGTACGATCGCAAATTGCGGTGGCTGCGGCGCGATATGCAAATTATTTTTCAAGACCCTTTTAGTTCTCTCGATCCGCGCCTAAATGTTGGGGATGCGGTGATGGAACCGATGGTGATTCACCGCTTTGGTAAGAACCAGAAAGAACAGCGCGATCGCGCTGCTTATTTGTTGGATAGAGTGGGTTTAAACCCCGATTTTATGCGGCGCTACCCTCACGAGTTTTCAGGCGGACAGCGGCAGAGAATTTGTATTGCTAGAGCTTTGGCTTTGAATCCTAAGTTTATTATTTGCGATGAGTCCGTTTCCGCATTAGATGTGTCGGTGCAGGCGCAAGTTTTAAATTTGCTGAAGGAGTTGCAAACAGAGTTTGGACTAACTTATATTTTTATTTCTCACGATTTAAGCGTGGTCAAGTTTATGAGCGATCGCGCGATCGTCATGAACAAAGGTAAAATCGAGGAAATTGGCACTGCCGAGCGCATTTACCGCCAACCGCAGCAAGCTTACACGCGACAACTTATAGCTTCTATTCCAGCAGGGAATTTGGAGCGAATTCGGCAACAGCAACTAGGTCGCCAAGCTGCTTGGCCCCCATCGCCTGCAGATGAATCGAAACACGTTTGATCTCTAGTGTTTGATTTAAACTGGTATCAATTACCCATTGCCCGTTACCAATTACCCATTAGTAATTAGCCTTTACGCGCGAACCTCTCGGTCAACGAAAAACTGCTACGAAGATTTTTTTAATTTTATCTTCACAAATTAGCAGTTTATTTTTATTTTAAATTCATAATTTATGGTCAAATTCAACCTGCTTGAACTTGATTCATATTCCGGGTTTTTCAACCCACAGCCAGGGCGATCCGCGCAGTCTTTTCCTAAATCAAACCCAGTTATTTCTACACGAAAAAAGTGGGGTATAACACGCTAGTATAACGCGGTAAGCAGCTTCAGGGGCAGCCTACATAATTAGGTTGTGCACCTAGGAGTGCGAGTTTCTGCGCTCAGGACTAGCTAAATTAGGCCAAATGTCCAATGCCTAACAGCAATATCTAAGGCAGTATTATAGATAAACTCTCTCTCTGAGTCGGAAAAATTATAAAATGTGCACCCCAGCTAAAAAGAGATTGCTCGCTACTGCCGTAAATACACTTAGTTCTCGGGTGGTTTTGCGTAAATTTACGTATATTATTAAATGCTAGAGCTTGCCAAGAAGGAAATTTTTACAATATTTCAACCTGTTTATTGTAATTTTTAAATCAGGAAAAGTCAAAGTTAATATCGAGTCAAAAAATGAAACACTCACTTCAACTCGAAGCCTCAAAAAACGCTAAAGTGTTTAACTTACTGCCAGGGTTTTTAATAAAAATCCGAGAAGCCTTCACTAGAATACAAAAGGTAGAAAGCAGAAAGCAGGATGAAAAAACCAGATTAGCGACGATCGCCCCTGGCAGTGTCTTCTCAATTTTGATAATTGTACTGCTTGTCTTAAACGGGTTGCTCGTAGCTGGCAGCGCTGATAATTTCTACGATAGCCAACTCGCCCTGGGATTTTTGGGAGTAGCAAATATTGTCTTTTTGGGGGTATCGGCGCGCTCAAACGCCTCTTGGGTCCTAGCGCGCAACGATCGCCCTTCCAGCGAACCCAACGTAAGCGATAGCTTTTTTAGCCTCTCGCTAGATATGCTGTGCGTCCTTAGTTTTGACGGTTATGTAACACTCATCAACCCAGCAGCAGAAAAAATGCTCGGCTATGCACCAAGAGAAATGGTTGGCCAACTCTTCATTGAATTCGTGCATCCAGACGATCGCGAAGCTACTTTAAAAGAAGCTGAAAGTATTGCTGCGGGGAATAATACCGTTGGGTTTGAAAACCGCTGGCGCTGTCGAAACGGGTCTTACAGGTGGATAGCCTGGACTGCTACCCGTTTCTGCGAGGAAGAATTGATCTATGGTGTCGGCCGCGACATTACCGCTCAAAAACAAGCAGAAGCAGCGCTGCAAGAGAGCCAGCGTTTTGTTGAGCGAATTGCCAATACCAGTCCGAATCTTCTCTTTGTTTACGACGAAAGCGAGCAGCGAAATGTCTACAGCAACCGCGAAATCACTGACATCCTCGGCTATACCAGCGCAGAAGTTGAAAACATGGGCAGCAATCTGCTGCCCACCATCATCCACCCTGAGGACTTAGCTAAATTTCCCGAATATTTTCAGCAATTAGAAAATGCTCCCGACGGCGAGGTTGTTGAGTACGAATTTCGGGTACGCGATCGACAGAATTGTTGGCACTGGTTAGTCAGCCGGAATATTGTATTTAGCAGAACAGAGGAGGGAAAAATTCAGCAGCGTCTCGGTGCTGCTACGGACATTACAGAGCGCAAAAGAGCAGAACAAGCTTTAGCAGAACAATTGAAACTTTCTCTATTCACAGCAGATGTGGGAATTGCTCTAACTCAAAACCAGACTTTGCTTGCAACTTTGCAATATTGCACCGATGCAGTTGTGCGCCATTTGGATGCTGCCTTTGCTCGGATTTGGACGCTGAATGAAGAGGAGAATGTATTGGAACTGGAAGCAAGCGCGGGGATATATACTGGCATTGACGGCGCTCACACCCGCATTCCTGTCGGCGAGTTCAAGATTGGTTTAATCGCCCTGGAGCGAAAACCTTACATCACTAATTCTGTGCAAGAAGATCCCCGACTCCACGACAAAGAATGGGCCTCACGAGAAGGAATGGTGGCTTTTGCTGGATACCCGCTAATTGTTGACAATCAGTTGCTGGGAGTAATAGCGATGTTTGCTCGCCAGGAGTTGAATGAATCAACGCTGGTTGCTTTAGCCTCTGTAGCAGATGCGATCGCCCTGGGAATTAAGCGCAAACAAACAGAAGAAGCTCTCGCCAGACAAAAGCAAACTTTGAGGGCAATTATTGACAACGCTCCGATCTGGGTATGGATGGTAAATGCTAGCGGGCGGATGTTATTAGTTAACAAAACTTTCTGCGAAGATGTGGCTATTCCAGAGTCAAGATTTTTAGCAGCGTCTCACTATTCCGAAGTTTTGGGATTAGAACAATCTGCTAACTGCATGGCATCTGACGCGCAAGCGTGGAGCCAAGATATTCCATATTATTCTGAAGAAATTCTTCAGCTTACTGATGGTGAATATCACCAGTTGGACACAATTAAAACTCAGGTCAAAGATGATTGCGGTAACGCGATCGGCTTAATTGGCTTGGGTTTGGACGTTACACAACAAAAAGAAGCTCAACGAAAATTGCAAGCTTCGGAAGCGCGGTTCCGCAAGTTAGCGGAGCAGGAAGCGCTGCTGAACCAGCTAGCTAGCAATATCCGGGAATCTCTGGACTTAGATACTATTTTAGCCACAACCGTGCAGCAAATTCGCGAGTTGCTGCAACTCGATAGGTGTCTGTTTTTTTGGTATTTGCCCCACGAGTCATCACCAGTTTGGGATGTGATATCCGAGGCAAAAAATACCGATTTACACTCGCTCTTGGGTTTATATTCTGTCAATCCAACTGCTTCTCTCGCTCAGCAGATTTGGAATTTAGAAATAATTCGTATCGACGATGTTGAGGCATTAACCGATGCAGCAGAACGGGAATTTTTAAGGTATGTAGGCCTCAATTCTCTGCTGGACATTCCCGTTCAAACACAGTCGGGTAAAATTGGCGCAATCCTCTGCGGTGCTTGCAGCGGGGTGCGGCTGTGGAGAGACGAAGAAGTGGAATTATTAATGGCAGTAGGAACTCAATTGGCGATCGCAATTAATCAAGCCGAACTTTACGAAAAATCTCGCCTCGCCGCCGCCGAATCAAAAGCAGCAGCACTGCAGCAAAAATTGCTCAACCAGCTAGGCAGTCAAATCCGCGCTTCTCTCGATTTAGATACTATCTTGGCGACAACTGTGCAGCAGATTCGCCACTTGCTGCAACTCGATCGCTGTCTGTTTATGTGGTATACGTCCGATGCCGAGACGGCTGCTTGGGATGTCGTCCACGAAGCTAAAAATGATGACTTGCTCCCGCTTTTGGGTTATTACCCTGCTGAGGTAACGGGGACGCTGGCGCAAAAAATCGCTAATTTGGAAATCTATCAAATAGATGATGTTGCAGCTTTCAGCGATCCAGTAGAAAGGGAATTCTTTTTGCAGGTGGGTTACAAATCTGTCTTGAATTTGCCGGTTAAGAGTGCAGGGGGTTTAACTGGAGTTGTTGGCTGCACTTCTTGTCGCGAGGTGCACAGGTGGACAACAGACGAAGTGGATTTGCTATCGGCAATTTGCGATCAATTGTCGATCGCCATCAGTCAATCTGAACTTTACACTAAAAGCGTCGATTCAGCTCGGATAGCGCAAGAACAAGCTGCAAAACTCGAAGTAACTCTGTGCGAACTCCAGCAAGCTCAAACTCAGCTCGTGCAGGCAGAAAAAATGTCGAGTCTCGGTCAGATGGTAGCAGGAATTGCCCACGAAATCAATAACCCGGTCAGCTTTATTTTCGGCAATCTTACCTACACAGAAGAATACGCCAGAAACCTGATGAAACTGGTGAAAATGTATCGAGATGAATACCCGGAACCTTCTCCAGCGATTCAGGAGGAAATAGAAGTTTTAGAGCTGGATTTTGTGCTAGACGACTTGCCGAAAATGCTGTCTTCTATGCAGATGGGAGCTACTCGCATCCGGGATATCGTGCGGAGTTTGCGGAATTTCTCTCGCCTCGATGAATCTGACATGAAAAAGGTTGACATTCACGAAGGCATCGACAGCACATTGATGATTTTAGAACACCGCCTGAAAGTTCAGCCGGATCGCTCAGCAATTCAACTCGTTAAAGAATACGGAAAATTGCCACTGGTGGAGTGCTACGCTGGACTGTTGAATCAGGTGTTTATGAATATTATTGCTAACGCTATTGACGTTTTACAAGAATCGCTCGAAAATCCGGGAATTATCCGCATTCGTACAGAGGTAGAAGGTACTCTCGCTGTGATTAGAATTTCTGATAACGGTGCAGGTATGACCGATCAAGTCAAGCAGCGGATATTTGACCCGTTCTATACTACAAAACGGGTCGGTTCGGGAACGGGGATGGGTTTAGCGATTTCCCATTCAATTATTGTCGAAAAACATAAAGGTGAAATCAAGTGTTTCTCGGTGGTGGGGAAAGGCACTGAATTTATAATCGAGATTCCGATTAAAAGGAGAGAAAATTAAATTGGTTTGTTGGTCAAAATACTAAGGTGCGTCAGTTGGAAAAACCAGATTTTTTTGTACTAACCTTAAAACTGACGCACCCTACAGGGTACAAACAGAGAAAAGTTATTTTACCAGAAATTTGTCTGGTGCGTATTGCCTACCCTCCAACTAAAATTGATATGATATTAAAAATCTAAAATCTAAAATCTAAAATCTAAAATGGCATTACCTCCCGGCAGTTTCGGTTTACCCCTAATTGGCGATACCATCAACTTTTTGCAAGATGCCCAATTCGCCAAAAAACGCCACCAGCAATACGGGCCCATTTTCAAAAGCAGCATTTTCGGACAGCCTACCGTGTTTATGTCTGGCCAAGAGGCTAATTTGTTTGTTTTAAGCAATGACAACCAATATTTTGTTGCGACTTGGCCTGCCAGTACGAGAGCGCTTTTAGGGCCGCTTTCCTTGTCGCTGCAAACGGGTGCTAACCACCAAAATCGGCGCAAGTTGCTGTACCAAGCGTTTCAGCCGCGAGCTCTGGTCGGCTACGTCGGCGCGATGGAAAATATCACTCAGCGCTATTTGGATAAATGGGCAAAAATGGAAACCATGACTTGGTATCCTGAACTGAGAAATTATACTTTTGATGTGGCGGCTAAGTTGTTAGTTGGGATTGATAATGGTTCGGAAACGGCCCTAGGACATAATTTTGAAACTTGGTGCTATGGTTTATTTTCGATTGCTTTAGATCTGCCTTGGACAAGGTTTGGCAAAGCTAAAAAGGGCAGGAAATTACTGTTAGCAGAACTGGAAAATATTATTCGCGATCGCCAACAAGGAACCCCTAGTGGCAATGATGCTTTGAGTTTGCTGATTTCGGCTCGCGATGACGAGGGAAATAGTTTGAGTTTGGATGAGTTAAAAGATCAAGTGCTGTTGCTGCTGTTTGCGGGACACGACACTTTAACTTCGGCGATCGCCACTTTTTGCCTTCTCCTAGCTCAAAATCCCGATGTGATGGCAAAAGTGCGGGCAGAACAGCAGCAGTTCCCCGCAACTGAACCCCTAACATTGGAACAGCTCAAACAAATGACTTATTTAGAACAGGTTATGCGAGAAGTGCTGCGTTTAGTTCCACCGGTGGCAGTTATTTTTCGGACGGCAATTAATGCTTGTGAGTTCGGCGGTTATGAAATTCCCAAGGGTTGGAGCGTGCTTTCTGGGATTACTCAAACCCATCAGGATAGTCAACTTTATCCTGAACCCGATCGATTTGACCCCGAGCGATTTAGCTCCGAGCGATCGGCTAAACCTTTTAGTTACGTGCCCTTTGGCGGCGGTTTGCGAGAATGTTTGGGCAAAGAATTTGCCCGATTAGAGATGAAGTTGTTTGCGGCAAAGATTGTTCGGGAGTTGGAATGGGAGCTTTTACCCGATCAAGATTTGAATTTAATCGCAGTACCGACTCCGCGTCCCCGCGACGGTTTGCGAGTAAAATTTCGTCGCACAACAATGAAATAAGTAGAAGATTCAGTTCTACATCCTCCTGATTTTCCTCTTCTTCTTGAGAACAGGCAAGATGCCTGTTCCACAATAGGTAAATTTTTTTGTGGGGTGGGCTTCTAGCCCGCCCTGAAAGCTTGATTGATAATGGTGCAAGATCTCAGCCTCAATCAACATCCAATTGCATCGGCCCCAAATACTTAGTTAAATAAGGAGAAAAAACCTCATAAATCAGAGTCAATGGCTTCCCGTGATGCCAAAACAAATAGTGTCGCCCCCAAAAAGGGCCCGACTCTTCAAACGCTGATTCCAAAGCAGCCGAATCACCGCAATAAATGCCCTGCACATCGCGATACAATTCTGTCCGCAGTCTCGCTAAACTGGCCCAAATTGGCAAAGATTTATTTTGTAAATATTCGTCTACGTGGCTCGCTTCCCACCAAGAAGTTGCATAGGCTAAGCGCTGTCCCGAAGCAGTCCGCAGCCACACTTGGCGGCGCAGCCGCGGCCCCGGAACCGCGACAATTTGCTCTGGTGCGCCGTCTGCATCTTCACCGACTAAGGACATATCGATGACATCAACTTCTGTGGGTTCCCCTGTCAGCAGTTGCAGGTGACGGGTGGGGGAACCGTCGCCCAAGAGCAGTATTTGCCACGCCGGTGCGAGCTTGGTGTGGGGCAAACCCTTTTGTACTGCGTCTTCTGCTCCTTCCCACAGGGGGTTGAGAGCGTGCCAGGTTCGGCTGTTTTTAGGTGTGAATGTTGCAGTCAAGGGTCTTTACAAAACTTAATTTTTTGTTTATTATAACGCTTCTTCAATTATCCACTCAAAAATTAAAAATTGATCGACCGAGGACGATCGCCCATAGGATGTCCGGTTAAATAGTTATAATACTTCTGTTCGGGATTTTTATTCTTCCTTCTTCCTTCTTCCTTCTTCCTTCCACTATATGTTACGAATAACCGAAATAAAACTCCCCCTCGATCATCCTGAAGATGCGATCGCCAGTGCGATTCTCAAAAAGCTGCAAATTCCCCCCGAAGAATTGCTCAGCTATTCCATCTTCAAGCGCAGCTACGATGCTCGTAAAAAAGCAGAAATCCTCCTTGTCTATATTGTGGATGTAGAGACGACACAGGAAAAGCAACTTCTCCAACGCTTCAAAAAAGATCCTCATGTAATGGTGACACCAGACACGATTTATCGCTATGTAGCGCAAGCCCCCAACAATTTGACGATTCGCCCCATTGTGATTGGTACAGGGCCGTGCGGTATGTTTGCGGGTCTGATGCTGGCACAAATGGGGTTTCGCCCCATCCTTTTAGAACGCGGAAAAGCAGTGCGCGATCGCACGGTTGATACCTTTGGATTTTGGAAGAAAAAAACAGAATTCAACCCAGAATCTAACGCCCAGTTTGGCGAAGGTGGTGCGGGTACTTTTTCCGATGGCAAGCTCTACAGCCAAGTTAAAGATCCTCAGCATTATGGACGGAAGGTGCTGACGGAACTTGTGAATGCAGGAGCTTCACCGGAAATTTTATATATTAATAAACCGCATATTGGCACGTTCAAACTGGTGGGAATTGTCCAAAGCCTACGCGCCCAAATTGAAGCATTAGGCGGAGAAATTCGGTTTCAAAGTCGTGTGGAAGATATCCACATCGAAAATGGAAAAGTGCAGGGACTTACCCTCGCCAGCGGAGAATATATTGCTAGTAATTATATAGTTCTGGCGGTGGGACACAGCGCCCGCGATACTTTTGAAATGTTGTTTTCGCGCGGGGTTTACATCGAACCTAAACCTTTTTCCATTGGTTTTCGGGTGGAACATCCCCAAACTATTATCGATCGCTGTCGTTTTGGCGATCGGGCGGGCCATAAGCTTTTGGGCGCCGCCGATTACAAACTGGTTCACCATTGCCAAAACAATCGTTCTGTATATAGTTTCTGTATGTGTCCCGGTGGTTTGGTAGTGGCGGCTGCGTCAGAACCGGGGCGACTTGTCACTAATGGGATGAGTCAATATTCTCGCAATGAACGCAATGCTAACAGCGGGATTGTGGTGGGTATCACGCCGGAAGATTATCCGGGTCATCCCTTAGCCGGAATTGAGTTTCAACGTCGCTTAGAAGAACGGGCATTTGAGTTAGGAGGTAGCACTTACAACGCCCCGGGGCAGCTTGTGGGTGATTTTTTGGCGAATCGCCCTTCCAGGGCGCTAGGCAGTGTGCAGCCGTCTTATACGCCGGGAGTTGTGATGACTGATTTGAGCGAAAGTTTGCCAGATTATGCGATCGCAGCTATCCGCGAAGCACTTCCGGCTTTTGACAAGCAGATTAAAGGATTTGCGATGGATGATGCGGTTTTAACTGGGGTGGAAACGCGCACTTCTTCACCGATTCGGATTAAACGCAAGGAAGATTATCAGAGTTTGAATACAGAAGGCCTTTATCCTGCTGGGGAAGGTGCAGGATATGCGGGTGGAATCCTGTCGGCGGGGATTGATGGGATTAAGGTGGCGGAGGCGGTTGCTTTGAGTATATTGCAATCTTCAAACCACAAAATTTGAGGCTGGATTTGAGGATTTTTAGATGGTTTGAAGATTGCCGTCAACTGTCAACTGTCAACAGCCCACTCTGTTCAAACAGCAGCTAAACGCGATCGAATTTCCGTATCGGTATACTCCGGCGTCCAGCCTTCTTTGGTGGTAAAATAGCGCACCGCTTTAACTTTCCGGGCTGCTGTCAAATAAAACCAGTGTTCTGTATTCGCCGGCACGTTGATAAATTCTTCCGGCTGCACTGTGAGTTCGACTTGGCTGCCGTCGGGCCGCACGAAGCCGAAAATGCCCTCACCTGCTACGATATAGCGGACTTCATCATCGGCGTGGATGTGGCACTTGTTGAATTTGGACAGCATGGTGTCCAGGTTGGGAATGTCTGGGTGCAGTACAATTAAGTCGCGATCCTGATAGCCTGCACTTTCCGACAACTGGTGAAAGTAGCCGTCGAGGGCTTGCAGCACTTGCTCTTTTTGATTGTCGTCAAGAGCATCTTTAGCTAACAAATTTTGAATTTCAGCGCTGTCACCCACTGGCCAGCGGTTGAGTTGAATGTTTAAGGAAGCGAGTTCTCGGGTAATGTCGCTTTGTTGAGTGTAGGTTGTACCGTTTTCGAGTCGCAGGATAGCCATTTTTGCACGTTCCAATTTTTGGGTGAGGCGATACACAGGCACTGTGAAAGATGTTTGTCGATCGCGCCTGTACCAGAATCACAATTTTAACGCTAATTTGAACAGGCAAGGTGCCTGTTCCACAACAGTTCAATATTTGTCGCGATAACATTGATAAGTCAGGCGCCAGCTAGCACCAGCAGCGATCTGCAACACTGAAATATTTTAGATGTAATTTTTGCAACAACCATGCCTACTTATACTGGAATTTCTAGCGAAGCTTTTCAACATCCCCTCGATCGCCAAGCCGAGGCAGCATTGCGGAGCGTGCCTGGATTTGACTTAATTGCCAGCAAATTTGTAGAATTTGTCTACGAACGACCGCAATTCGTTTACCTAATGGGAAATAGCATTCAAGTCGGCCCACGCCAATATGCCAGCATTTATCATATATTTCGCGAGTGCGTGCAGGCTTTAGATGTTTTTCCAGAACCAGGTTTGTTTGTTTCTCAGAATCCCTCAGTTAACAGCTATGCCCTGGGAAAAAACCAGCCTTATGTAGTATTAAACACTGGTCTTTTAGACTTGTTGGACGAGGCGGAACTGCGGGTAGTCTTGGCTCACGAGTTGGGACACATTAAATGCGGCCATCCAACTTTAAATCAAATGGCGATGTGGGCGATGAGCGTCGCATCGACAATTGGCGAGATGACTTTCGGTTTAGGAAATATGGTCGGTAGCGGTTTAATTTTCGCTTTTTATGAGTGGCGGCGCAAGGCTGAATTGTCGGCGGATCGGGCGGCTTTGTTGGTGACAGATGACTTAAACAGTGTGATGAAGACGATGATGCAACTGGCGGGAGTTAGCAGTAAATATGCCGATCAATGCAGTTTGCAAGAATTTATCCGCCAGTCTGACAACTATCAAGAGCTCGATCGAGACAATCTCAACCAAGTGTATAAATTTTTACTTTACAACGGCGGCCAAGGCGTGATGCTGAGTCACCCTTTCCCGGTGGAACGCCTGCGGTATTTGCGAGACTGGGCAAGTTCCGAGGAATACCGCCAAATTAAGCTAGGGAACTACAAGCGGGCTGTAGCTGAGGGTGCGGTTGATGTGAAGTCGCAAACGCCTAACAGCGAGACGGAGGCTTTGCGCCGTCAGATTGAAGAGTTGCAGCGGGAGATCGATCGGCAAAAATCAAAGCGAAACTAAGTTTAAATTCCTCGTCCCCAGGCTGTGCCTGGGAACCAGCTAAATGTTTTGTTGAAGATTTACCGGATTTGAGGGAGGGGGAAACGTAAAAGGAAGGTAAACCAGTGAGAGACTTACTCGCAACTGGCCTCCAATCTAAAAACTGTCCCCTCCTTTCGGAAATCTGTTTCTGAGGAGGTGTAGTTTAAATCAAGAGAAGCTTATAAATCAACGGGGCTAAAAAAAATGAATATTGATAACGCAATGAATACTAACAAGCCAACTTCTAATTTTTTCGGCAATGTGGGAAAAGTCGCGATGGCTCTGACTCTTCTGGCGGCCGGCATGGCATTTACAAATCCTGGGAGAGACAAATACCTAACTTATGCTTCCGGCGTACTCCAAACCGAGTTGGAAAGCACTGTGTGCAAAGATTCTCGCGTGCCGAAAGCTTTGAGCGGCATTACAGATACTTTGATCGGCAGTTGCAAGAATTTGCTGACTTCGCAGCGGGACACGATAGAAAGCTTGCTCGACAATACAACGCAGCGTCAAAATTTAGGTGTGGTCAGTATTTACACAACTGAATTAGGTAAAAAAAGCTATCAAACGGTTGGAGCTTTTGGTAATTTTGTGACGCTGCCACCTAGTTCTGAAAATACTCAAAATTAGACTCTAATTAAGTTCAATTGTTGAAACCGGGTTTTGTAGAAAGCCCGGTTTTTGCTTACGTAATTCTCTCAGTAAATCTCAATAAATTCGGAGAGCGATAGCACCTATTTTTAATGAGGCCCGCTAATAGAGAGAAAATATTAAGTTTTATTAAATAAGAAAAGTTATTGTCTCACTTAATATTAACATAAACGCTATAGCAATCCTAAATCATTTGTGTAATTCTTGTAGGGGCAAACCCCCCGTGGTTGCCCCATGAAGCCGGGGTAGGCAAAGAAAGGCACTACCCCTACATCTTTTTACGATTCATTTAGGATTGCTATATAAAGTTTGATGTTTAACAAATAAGCAGATGGCAATGCAATTAAGTAAGGGTGAGAGATTTAATATCTCTAAAGAAGCGCCCGGTTTAAAAAAAATGGCGATCGCCCTAGGTTGGCAGGTGACAGGGGCAGGAGAAAGCTACGAGATTGATGTCTCTGCCTTTATGCTAGGTGCTGACGGCAAAATCCCTAACGATAAATATTTTATCTTTTACAATAATCTGCAATCCGGTGACAGTTCGGTACTGCAATTGATTCGGGATAAAAACAACCGAAGTCAAGAGAATAAAACGATTTACGGCGTTATCTTAAAAAGAGTTAATCCTGAAATTGAGGAAATAACTTTTGTTGTCACTATTGACGAAGCAGAAAAAATTAATGCAAATTTTAGCAATATAAAAAATGCTTTTATCAAGATTTACAATTTGGATACAGAAAAAGAACTTGTTCGTTATGAATTAAAAGAGAATTTTTCGCGAGAGACTGCTGTTGAATTTGGTCGCTTGTATAGAAAGAATGGAGAGTGGAGATTTCAAGCGGTAGGAGCAGGATATCAGGCAGGATTGCAGAGTTTTGTGGATAAGTATTGCAGCTAATGTAGTAATAATATTGCTCTAATTCCTCACGAGTTGGCCGCGGTAACTGCCGATGATTTGCAGTTTCCGGCTGGGGAGTTGGAGGTGGAGTCAGAACCGGAAGCGGAACAGTCTCGTCTGGAGGTTTTGGTAAATTTGTTACCTTGTTACCTAGTTCTTAAAATGCTCAAAAGTAGGGTCAAATTAAGTTTAATTGTAGAAACCGGTTTTGGAGAAAGCTAGGTTTTTAATTACGTAATTGTACTTAAGTAAATCTCAATAAATTTCAGATACAGGCAGCACATATTTTTAATCAAGCCCGCTATTAAAAGCAAAATATTAAGTTTTATTGAATAGCAAAAATTATCCGGGGACTTAATATTAACATGAACACTATAAAGTTTGATGTTTAACAAATAAGCAGATGGCAATGCAATTAAGTAAGGGTGAGAGATTTAATCTTTCTAAAGAAGCGCCCGGTTTGAAAAAAATCGCGATCGCCCTCGGTTGGCAGGTGACAGAGGCAGGACAAAGCTACGAGATTGATGTCTCTGCTTTTATGCTAAGTGCTGACGGCAAACTACCTAACGATAAATATTTTATCTTTTACAATAATCTTCAATCCTGTGACGGTTCGGTACTGCAATCGATTCCTGACAAAAACAACCGAGGTCAAGAAAAGAAGACTATTTACGGCGTTATTTTAGAAAAAATTAATGCTGAAATTGAGGAAATAACTTTTGCGGTCACTATTCACGAAGCAGATAAAATCAAGGCAAGTTTTAGCAATATCAAAAAGAGTTTTATCAAAATTACCAATTTGGATACGGGAAGCGAACTGGTTCGCTATGAATTAAAAGAGAATTTTTCGCTAGAGACTGCTGTAGAGTTTGGTCGTTTGTATAGAAAGAATGGAGAGTGGAGATTTCAGGCAGTAGGAGAAGGATATCAAGCCGGATTGCAGAGTTTGGTTGACAAGTATGACAGCGGAAATACCAATAATATTTCTCCAATTACTCACGAGTTGGCAGCGGGAACAGCAGCAGATGATTTGCAGTTACCGGCTTGGGAGTTGGAGGTGGAACCCGAACCGGAAGCGGAACAATCTCGTCAGACTCGAAGGGTACAGCCATCACGAATTAACAATCAAGTTAATAACTCGCGAAGCCGCAAAATACCCGCAGCTTTATTAGCAAGTTTAGGGGTTTTGATGTTGGGGGCAGGTGCAGGGATGAGCGCCTTTATGCGATCGGGAAATGAAACGCTCAAGCAAGCGCAAATACTGGCTGTTGAAACGCAGAATGCAGGGAAAGTGACCGATGTCAATTTGCTCAGAAGTTTCGATAAACGACTTAAAGAAACGATCGCCAATTTAGACAAAATTCCTAACTTCCCTGGCTTTGGGTATCAACAAGCTAGAGCTGATTTGCTGAAACTGCGCCCGAGCTTGGTTCCCGTAGCGCAAAATTTACAGGCCGCAGAAAGTCTAGAAAAAGCTCAACAATTGGCAATGGAAGCTGCTGTGGTTGTGCAAAAACCGCCTCATCCGATGGAAGTTTGGCATCAGTCGCAAAGTAAATGGCAACAGGCGATCGCACTTTTAGAAGCGATCGATTCACGTACACCTGTCTATAATCTAGCTCAAAATAAGTTATCTAATTACCGGACCAATCGCGCTGTTATCAGTCAAAGAGTGGCGATCGCTCAAAAAGCTGCAAATTTTAGCAACCAAGGTTCTTTGAAAGTTCAAAAAGGAGATGTTCCGGGGGCGATCGCCAATTTTACTCAGGCTTTAGCGCTGAATCCGAATATACCTCAAGCTTACCTCGGATTGGGTATTGCTACTGGCCAACAGGGAAACAAGCAGCAGGCAATTTACAATTACGATCGAGCGCTGCAATTTAATCCTAACTTGGCAGAAGCTTATTTCGGTCGCGGTCAAGCATACTATGAATTGGGAAACAAACAAAAGGCGATCGGGGATTACGAACAAGCTATTCGCGTTAATCCTAATTATGGTTTGGCTTATTTGGAACGAGGTGCTATTCGCTGTATGTTGGGAACAAAATCGCAAGCAGTAGCAGATTTTAACCAAGCTGGAGAACTTTTCTCAAAGCAGGGAGACGGCAAGAATTACCAATTAGCCCAAAGCTTTATTAATGATTGTCAAGAACCGATTGCAGAGGCTGCAATCTGCGATTATCGAAGGAAGATAGACTCCTTCGGCCGACCTTGCGGTCGCTCTCTTAATGTTCCGATTATAATTAGAAGAAAATCGGTCATTGATGCCTCAAACTCTGACTCTACTAATATTAAAAGCAATAGCAGCGTTGAAAAAATCTCACCTGCAAATTCTGATAGCAGCGGCACAATAACTCGCAGCAGGCGAAGAAGCAGAAGGTAAACTGCTGTGGCATTAGTTAGTAGACGACAAAATCTGCTGGTAAGCATCGATGGTTTGCTGGGCGATCGCATCCCAGTTATAATGCTTTTTGGCATACTCTTTGCCGTTCAATCCCCGCCGTTGGCGTTCCTGTGGATTCAGAAGTGCAGATTTAATTGAATCGGCGATCGCCCCTACTTCCAAAGGTTCCACCCAACCAGCTTCTGCTTGCTGTATGTCTTCCGCAATATGTATGCGATCGGAAATGGCGACAGGTACACCCGCGGCCATCGCTTCTGCTACAGCAATGCCAAAGTTTTCGTAATAAGAAGGCAAGACAAATAAGTCGGCGTTTGTCAACAGTTCACTTTTTAAATCGCCGCTCACAAAGCCAGTTATTGTTGTGTATTGTGCTAAGATTGAATTCTGAATTTGGACTTTGATTCTTGTTTCATAACCAGCATCTTGGGGATTTGAACCGGCTAAAATAAACTTAAAATTTATTCCCGATGCCAAAATACTTTCTAATGCTGTAATTAGCAAATCAAGCCCTTTTTTAGGTTCAATTCGCGACATAAATAAGATGATTGGCACTTGAGATTCTGGCAATCTCTTAGGAAACAAACCTGCTGTCACCCCCAATGGAATCACCAAATCCCGTGCCACAGGCATCTGGCCTGTGCAGTTCAAACCAAATCTTTCTGAGATTTTAGCTTCTTCTTTACTTGTGAAATGAATGGCGGCCGCCCCTGCTAAATTAGGGCGTTCTAAAACTGCTGCATAAATCTGTTTTAAGCGCTTTTTTTTCTGCAAATCGGCGGGGTCAAGCATACCGCAGGGACGGATAATATACGGTAAGTGGCGATATCTAGCAATTGTGGCAGCAAAGGTAGTTACCGGTGAGAAAAGAGCGTGAATGTGGGCCAGGTCAAATTGTCGCGCATTTTCATTCAACCACTGCAATAACGAGAATGAAAATTTATATCTGCGCCAGGGATAACAGCGGAAATAAATAATCTGATAGCCGTTTTGTTGTATTGGTTGATTTAAGGGGACATCTAAGGGATGTTGACCGATATCTCCGTTAGAATCTGTGGTGATAATTGTGAGCTCAATACCTCGGGAAGCGAGGGCGTCCGAAAGTCCGAGTACCATTTGACTCGGCCCGCCGTAGACGAGGGAAATGGAGGGGATAATTTGGAGAATTCGCATGGTTAGCACTTGGTGTTAGCTGAGGTAGCTGGTTGTGTTATCATAGAAAGAATTGCAAAATTTGCACGTTATACTAATTTAGGCGATCGGAGGCAAGTTATGCTGATTGGATTCAGCGTCGGCAACTACAAATCTTTTAAAGAAACTGTCACCCTTAGCATGGTAGCCTCGTCAATTAATGAGGAAGAAAAAGAGCTTAACGAAAATAATGTATTCCCAATTAATGATAAGTTAAGCTTACTCAAAAATGCTGCTATTTATGGAGCTAATGCAAGCGGCAAAAGCAATCTAATCGCTGCTATTAACTTTATGAAATGGTTTGTACTCAACTCATCCAAAGAAACGCAAGTTTCAGAGGCGATCGATATTGAAGCATTCAGGCTAAGTACGGAGACAGAAAAAGAGCCGTCTTTCTTTGAAATCGTTTTTCTACTTGAAGGCAAAACTTTTAGGTATGGTTTTGAGGTGAACGCGCGGGAAGTTGTTTCTGAGTGGCTATTTCAAGCTGATGACAGTGAAGAAAAAATGCTTTTTGAACGGGATTTTGATAATTATATATTAGATGATTTCCCAGAGGGACAAGGCATTAGCGATAAAACCCGAAGTAATGCTTTATTTCTTTCTGTAGTCGCACAATTTAATGGTAAAATTTCTGGTAAAATATTGCTGTGGTTCAGTAAAAATTTGCAATTGATATCAGGCTTGCAAGATACACAATACCGCAAGGAAACTTTAGAGTCTTTTGAGAACGATCGCCACAGACATGATATTATTGAATTTATCAAGAAATTAGACTTAGGGATTGCTGATATTCAAATCAAAAAGTATATTTCCCAGAAAACCGCTCTGTTCGGTATATATGAAGTAGGCGTGAAAACAGTTCACCGGAAATATGATGCTGATGGGAAACAGACTGCTATAGAATTATTTGATATCGAAACGCACGAATCCGAGGGAACAAACAAACTGTTTGCCTTAGCAGGCCTTCTTCTGGATACTTTAAGGACAGGAAAGATTTTATTAATTGATGAACTTGATGCCAGACTGCATCCACTGATTACTCGCGAATTAATCTGCTTATTCAATTCTAACGAGACTAATCCGCACAACGCACAGCTTATATTCACGACACACGACACAAACTTGCTCAGCAGCAAGACTTTTCGCAAGGATCAAATATGGTTTACCGAAAAGGACAACAAGGGCGCTACGGATTTGTACTCTTTGGTAGAGTATAAACTAGGAAAAGATGCCTCACTTGAGAGCGATTACATTATCGGCAAATATAGCGCTATCCCTTTTATTGGTAATTTCAAAGAACTAATAGGTGAACTTCATGAATAAAAAAAGTTCGTCTAGAAGAACAAATATTGATTACTACAATAGAAAGGTTAAAACTAGAAGATGGTTTTTAATCGTGTGTGAAGGCGAGAAAACTGAACCCAACTATTTTAGAAGTTTCCCGGTAGACACAAAGGTAATTAAGCTGGATATCAAAGGAGAAGGAAAAAATACGAAGAGTTTAGTAGAAAAAGCTATTGAGTTAAAAAACGACTCCGAATCCGACGAAACAGACCGATTTTGGTGTGTGTTCGATCGCGATAAAAACCCTAAAAATCCTAACGACTCGCCAAATTTTAATTCAGCCATAACTATGGCCAGAAATAACGGCATTGACGTAGCTTATTCAAATGATGCTTTTGAATTGTGGTATTTGCTGCACTTCCATTTTTATAATACGGGAATTTCTCGCCAGGATTATCAAAATATGCTAACCAAGTTATTGGGACACGAGTATAAGAAAAACAGCGAGACGATTTATGAGGAACTAAAAGACAAACAGCAGGATGCAATTAAACACGCAAAACGGCTTTTACAGGAATACGAACCCCCCAATCCTGAAACTGACAATCCTTCAACAACAGTACATTTGCTAGTCGAAGAACTTAACAGTTTTATTCCTGATTGATGAGGAATTTTGGCAGTACATACATCTGATAATCAAAAGACCTCAAACACCCGGTTTCTTCCTATATTTCTCCTGACTCGTCGCACAACTCGTAGAAAGGGGGTTTCTAGCCGCCCCATGCGTAAGCCCTGCAACTTTCACTGCAATAACCAGAGTGAAAATTTATATCTGCGCCAGGGATAACAGCGGAAATAAATAATCTGATAGCCGTTTTGTTGTATTGGTTGATTTAAGGGGACATCTAATACCAGTTTCCTAAAATAGTGCTACAGTTAATAGATGCACTATTTGTAAATGAACACTGAAATATAAGGAGGAAAAATGTCAGGAGTCGTTAAGATTGAGATTCAGGAAACAGCAGAAGAACTGAAAGCTCTTCTGGCTCAACAGAAAGATGCTGTGTGCCACGAAAAACTGCAAGCTCTGTATTGGCTCAAAACCAAAATGGCAGATAGCGTATTGTCTGTTGCGGTGCGGCTAGGTAAACATCGTACCACAATCCAAAGATGGTTGTCTAGTTATCGTTCGGGAGGCATCGCAGAATTGTTATATCAAAAACCCCGATCGGGAAGACCAAGAATTATGACAGCAGAAACTGTAGATAGATTATCAAAAGAATTGCTCGATCCCGAAGGATTCAGTAGTTACAAAGAAGTACATAAATGGCTGACAACCTGCTGCGAAGTTCCTGTGGCATATCGGACAGTACATCAATGGACAAAATCTCGTCTCAAAGGAAAATTAAAAGTGCCACGAAGGCGTGAGTGAAAAACAGAAAGCAGGGGCAGTAGAAGAGTTTAAAAAAAACTCCCAGTTCTCATCAAAGCCAGTCTGACACAAAGTGAGAGCTTTTTAAAACAGTGGAAAAAACTGCGCTATTGGAGTCAAGATGAAAGCCGGATGGGTTTGCATACAGTTCAAAGAAGAAAGTTAACTGGTTACGGAGTAAAACCACAAGGAAAAGTGCAATGGGAATTTACTTATTTGTGGCTTTATGGGGCAGTAGAACCGCTAACGGGAGCCAGCTTTTTTTATGAATTTACTCACTTAGACACAGTTTGCTTTGAGAAATTTTTAGAGCTATTTGCCAGTGAGTATCCGGAGGATTTACATATAATTCAACTAGATAATGGAGGATTTCATAACTCTTTAAATCTTAGCATACCAGAAAATGTTATTTTACTGTTTCAACCCGCATACAGTCCGGAAGTAAACCCAATAGAAAGACTGTGGGGATATATAAAAGAACAATTGAAATGGTTGAGATTTGATCAAATAGAAGAGTTGAGAGTGGCGGTGAAAAAAGAGTTAAATAAGTTGACGTTGGAAGTTATTAGTTCTTTGACGGGATGGAAATTTATTTTAGAGGCTCTATATGTAGCAGGACTTTAGGAAATTGGTATAAGGGATGTTGACCGATATCTCCGTTAGAATCTGTGGTGATAATTGTGAGCTCAATACCTCGCGAAGCGAGGGCGTCCGAAAGTCCGAGTACCATTTGACTCGGCCCGCCGTAGACGAGGGAAATGGAGGGGATAATTTGGAGAATTCGCATGGGGGATAGTTCTTTCAATCAAAATATCAACATCTCCCATGACAAATTTAATTATCTGGAAAAGGCTGCCCGTCTAGCTGTTCAGCTTCCTCTCTCTTTGTCGCTGTAATTTGGGTATTGTGAGCCATTGTCTTGGAAAATTCATACATTTCACTGGCTTTGGCTTCCGCAGCTTTCACAATTTCAAGGATTTCCAGGAGTTGGCTTTCATCTGGTAATTGTTTCATGGTAATGCTTCTAATCTCTCAATTACTTGGTCTATCATAATTCTCGCTTCAGGAGCCATACGTAGCAATGCTGCTAAATAATCTCCTGCTTTTTGAACATCTTCATCGGGCACACTAGCCATCAATACATTGCCCACAATGTGCTCTGCTTGTAAGCGAACACCTGATACGCAGAATTGAAAATTACTGATCGAAGAAAAGTATTGCATCAGTATTTCATTTTCTGGAAAAAGAGACATTGCTCTTCTAAGTGCAAAAAGTCCCTGGGTGGCTTGGCGTTCGGTCTCGTGTAGTACCTGGTAGAGTTCGTCAACCAAAGAGCGTAGGTCGGAAGGAATAGACATTTACTACAGCTTTTATTTAACACTTGCATTATACTGCTAAAAGTTACAACAATTCTTTGTAAAATTCCAACAACTGCTCAGCTAAAGCTTGATTGGTATAATTGCTCATCGCTCTCTGATAACCCCGATCGCCCAAATCAGCAGCCAACTGCCGCCGCTGCATCAATTGCTGCAAACACTCGCGCAAAACCCCTGCATTTCCCTCCGGGAATACTAACCCCGCATCGCCGATGACATGGGGAATTTCCCCGCAGTCGGAACCGATAACCGGAATTTTACAGGCCATCGCTTCAATTAAAACGTGACCGAATTGTTCTTTCCAGCCCACAGTGGTCAAAGTTTTGAATTTATAGCTCGTTTGCGAGGGCAATACCAAACAGTTCATTAAGTTAATGTAGGGGGGAATTTCTTCGTGGGAAACGCTTTCTACCCAGATTATTCGGTCGCTGATTCCCCATTCAATACATTTTTCGGCGAGGCGCGTCCGCAATTTTCCTTGTCCTACTAACAGCCACTTCCAAGGGATTTTTTTCAACCCTGCCAAAGCTTCAGCTAAAGTCAACAGTCCTTTTTCTTCTACAAATCGCCCTACAAATCCTACCACAAAATCGGTCGGCTCAATGCCGAACCTGCGCGAGAAATCAGCGTCTTTACCAGTGCGGCGAAACAAAGTTTCATCTACTCCGAGTTGTGGCATTACTTTTACCGCACCTTGATAGCCCCGCTGCCGCAAAATTTTAGCCCCATCTAAGTTGCCTGCAATAATTCCGTCGGTGTGCTGAAGATTGTAATTTTCTAAGACTGAAACAGGCCAATTCAATTGATAAGGCAGATTCCACCAAGTAAATAGTATATTTTTTGCTTTTAATTTGAGCAGTTTATTTAATAAAATTAATTGAGCGCAAGCAAGGGATTTTGAACCTTGTTCAACTTGGATGATCTGGGGTCTAAAGTTTTGCAAAACTTTAATTAAATCAAAACCAAAGGCTAGCAATCCTTGATTGTTTTGACTAAAGTTAGACACGGGGATTACTTTAAAGGAACCCTTTTGATAAAATTCCGTTTCTATAATTTTATTTTGAACCCCTCCGGGTTTCCAACGCTGCGGCACTACAACTGTTACTTCAATATCGGGTTCTAGGTTGGCTAATATCTTGAATTTTTCCCGGTTAATGTCCACAATATAGGTGTGACTGGCAACGAGAATTCTCATTTAGGGGAAGGGGGAAGGAATAGGGAATTATTGAGCGTTAATGTTGTCTTGATGGCTGTAAATTTGTCCATCATTCCACAGAGATTGAATTACTGTATTTATAGCACTGAGAAAACCCAAGATATAAAAAGCAAATCTAGTTATAATTTTAATGGGCGAGTGGCTTTTATAACAAGGCGGATTTCCCAAAACGTGGCAGTCAAAGAGTTTGGCAAAAAATCGCAGGCATTGAAAAGCTGTTAAATTTTTCAATCCCATTAGAAAGTGATTGTGATAAAATGTGATTTGATATTCGATCGATCGCGTGCTGACATCGTGACACCCGCCGCTCTCTTCCCCCAAGTGAACTAAACAGGCATTGGGATCGTACCAAATTTTCATGCCCGTCGATCGCAATCTCAAACAAAAATCCGACTCCTCCCGCACCGCACTCCCTGCAAACCGCTCGTCAAACCTCAGCCCCCATTCAGCAAAAACCTGCCTGCGAAATGACATATTGCAGCCTCTAGCCGAGAGCACCTGCTGCGGTTTTACTGTATGCACCAAATCGATAAAATACCAGGCAATGCCCGCATCCATCGCTTCTGAGGGCAAATATTCGATCGCCAAATCGCCTCCAGAATTATCCAGTTTCATTCTGTCAAAAACCCTGCCCGCCACACATCCCACATCGGGTTTTTCTAAATAATTGCCAGCGTGAGCCGCCAAAAAACCATCTGGCAATTGTACATCATCATCAATAAATAAAATAATCTCTCCAACCGCGCGCCGCACTGCATAATTTCGAGCACCAGGCAAACTCGCCCAATCTACCCGAAACCACCTAATTTTGTCAGCATTTGCCAATTCCTCTAAATAAACTTGAGTTTCCGAGTCGTGGGTGCGAGTTTGATCGATTACCAGCACTTCAAAATTCGGGTAATTTTGCCGAATCGCATCAGCCAATGTCTCTCGCAGAGATTGCTCGCGGTTGTAGGTAGGTATCACAACAGAAATCATCATTTGCAGTTGCCACTTTCATTATTTCTCTACACGCCAAAGCCAGACTTCGCCCGGTGTGTAAATTGGTGTGATTTTATATTTTTGCACTTTTTCTAGTTCAAATTGCAATGCTTCTGTAGCTCGGTAGAGAAATACATCGCTAAAACCGTCAGGAATTTTAACTCGATCGGGTTTTACTGCCAGCAAAAGCTGTACTTGCGGCTTCAGCAGATAGCTAAGAGACAGTATTTTTCCTGTGATGTTATTGCCTCCGTGACTAATTACTAAAGGTTTTTGGGCTTGATTGACAATCGCTGCTACTTGGGGATTGTATTGAGTGCTAGAAGGATACTTGTTCCACCAAAGTTGCGACTGTGAGCTGACGGCACAAGAAACTATTCCACTCGATATTAGGGCTATTAAACCGAGCTGCCACAGCTTTTGTTGTCGGGGATTGGTGGCGGCTGCTGTTTTAGCGGTGAATAGATAGGCAACAGCTATCTGGATTGCTAAAATATAGGGAACCAGATAGCGATCGGCAACTCCTCGCACTGCTATCAATACTATCGCTGTAATTCCGATCGCTGTCAATAGAAACAGCCAAACTCGTTTGGGAGTTGAGCAGCAGAGCGAGTATATTGAATGTGCGATCGCTAACAGCAATACGACCATTACAATCAGTCTGATTAAATCTGTAGCCATATTGCTCGCACCCCATTTGATAATCCCGCCCGCCCAATGCGTGTCGATAAACATTCTGCAGGTGATTATAATTAAAGGTTTAAGTGAAGATATGAAAGACAGGTAAATGTGGGGTAAGCCTACTGTAGCCTCGATTCTTTGCGCGTTATAAAATAATACCCAAATCCAAGGAGCAAAAATAATTATTGCAGCCGATGCAGCTAGTAAATAAGCAATTAATGTTTTGCTAAAACGCCAATTTTCTGTGATAAGTAGATAGATGCCGTGGGCGAATACTACTAAAAAAAATAATAAACTAGAATAGAGTCCGAAAGTCAGGGCGATCGCATAAATAAACCAAACAGCCTTGCTCAATTTAGATGTGGTGGGAGAATTTTGTAGGGCGAGCGCCCGCAGCAGAATTGCATTCGACAGCAAGACGAGGACTGCAAACATCATGTAGGGTCTTGCCTCTTGCGCGTACAAGACGTGAAAGGGTGAAACAGCAACGATTGTAACAGCCATCCATCCCACAGACGCCGAGCGAAATAATTCCCAGCACAGCCAATAAATGCTGGGAAAAACTAACAAACTAATCAAAGCTGAAAGACTTCTGACAGTCCCTACTTGCGGGCCGAACAACTGCACCCAAAATCTGGCTAAAATAAAATACAGCGGCGACAGTTGAGGTTCTTCTGTAGCTAAACCTTTAACAGTATCCAACCAAGTCTTTTCGGAATTTATCTGCTGGTATTTCCGCTGCAAATCTGCGAGGCTAATTGTTTGGCCTTGAAAATCTTGCTGCACCATTTCCGTCCAAGTGTAGCCCGAAATTCGCAGCGAGGTGATAGATTCGTCGAACGAGTAGACTTTGCGATCTAGGTTAGTAAAGCGAAAAAATATCCCCGTTATTAATATGACGACAATTAAAACTTTTAACGAAATTAGATGCAGGCGCCCATTTTGAATTGATTTGCTGTTCATACAATCAGAAATGGGGAAATGAAGAAAGAAGGATTTAGTTATTTAGGACAGAGGGAATAAGCAAGAGGGAATAAAGAATGAGAAATTGGTTTCAATAGCCCCTATATTTATCTAGAGGCTTCTTCCTTCTTCCTTCTTCCTTCTTCCTTCTTCCTTCTTCCTTCTTCCTTCAGATTAATTCCCCATTTCCATCAGATAGCTATGTGTTGCTGAACGGCTAAAACTAAATTTTCAGTCCAGAAATTAGCCAATTCGGCGCTGGCAGCTTCCACCATAACTCGGATTAGGGGTTCAGTGCCAGAAGCGCGCACCAAAACCCGTCCCTGTTCGCCCATTGCTGTTGTAGCACGTTCGATCGCCTTTTGCATTGCCTCGCACTCGTGCCATTTCAGGCGTTTTTCGCGATCGTCCACCCGAATATTTCGCAGCAACTGCGGATAAGTTTGGAAACTGCCACTTACCAATTGTGCCAAAGATTGCCCGGACTGGCGCACCAGCGAAGCCAAATGCAAAGCTGTCAGCAAACCGTCGCCGCTGACACCGTAATGCGGACAAAGAATGTGGCCCGACTGTTCGCCGCCCAACATCGCACCGGTGCGCTGCATTTCAGCGTGAACGTACTGATCTCCCACGTCGGTTCTAGTTAGTTTGCCCCCCAATTCTTCCCAAGCTCGCTCGAAGCCGAGGTTAGCCATTACAGTAGAAATAATTAAATTGGATGGTAACTGTTGGGAGTCGCGCAACTGCCGGCCCCACAGATAAAGAATGTAATCGCCGTCAATCGTTCGACCTTCGTTGTCAACACACAAAACTCGATCGGCATCGCCGTCAAAAGCAAATCCCAAATCGGCATTGTGTTCCAAAACTGCCGCTTGCAAACTGTCTAGATGAGTAGAACCGCAGTTAACATTAATGCGATCGCCATCCGGAGAGTCGTGCAAACAGATCACATCCGCCCCCATTTGCGCGAACACCGCCGGCCCCAAACCCGCGGCCGCCCCCCAAGCCAAATCCAAAACTATCCGCATTCCCTCCAAATTCATCTGTTGCAGCGAATCACAGAGCGAAGTGGCATAATCTTTAACCAACTCAGACCGATGGTAGTGGTGTCCCCAACCCAAGCTAGCAATTGGAACCTTTGCTCCCCGGATTCCCGCTTCGATTTGTTCCTGCAACTGCTGCGACAGCTTCGAGCCGTTTGAGCCGAAAAACTTAATGCCGTTGTCTTCTGGGGGATTGTGAGAAGCCGAAATCATCACTCCGCCGACCGACTCCGAAACGCTTGCCAGATAAGCAACGCAGGGAGTGGGACACAAGCCCAAATTCCAAACTTCTAACCCGGCGGCTGTCAAACCCGCTGACAGTGCCATTGCCAGCATATCGCTGGAATTCCTACTGTCTTGCCCCAAAATCACAGGCCCCTGGTTGGGGGAATGTTGCCGTAAAACTTGTCCAGCCCAGAAGCCCACTTGCAGGGCTAGGGGTGCATTCAGCAATTCTCCAACTTTCCCGCGAATGCCGTCTGTGCCGAAGAGTTTGGTATTTGGCAGGGAGAGGCTATTTCCCAGCAGAATCGTATCCAGTTTGGCTGGCTGTACCGAGTTAACAGCCGGAAACTCGCTGCCACGAGGGCGCGAAGGTGTCTGAACCATATTCACTCCTTTAGGAATATTCACACTCACACTTTGGGTTCATGTTACAACTGAAAGTATTTATTTTCAGCCTAAACTCCATTTATTTCGTCGATCGCTCAAGCAACTTGCTTTGACAACCTACGCACAAAGCTTAACTTCATCGGAAAAATTTGTATTGTACCCAAAGGAAAAACTTTTAGTCCCGGGGGCGCCAACGCCATGAAACCCGGTTTCTTTCTGCCTCCCGGAGTGACGCTGCTGCGGTTTGAGCCGATCAGTAACTGCGGGTATAGAAGGTTAATGCTGTATTGCCGTATACTTTGTGGCGGCAAATTTCTAGGCCGGAAATCGCTTGTGCCGATCGCTCCGGGCTGTGTTCGATCGCGATTTCGCCGTTTGGTGCTAGCATTTCTTGGCTGGCGATCGTGTTTAACACAGGTTCGTACAAGTCGCTGGCGTAGGGCGGATCGAAGTAAATGCGATCGAACTGCTGCCCCGCTAGTGCCGCCAATTTCGCCGTTGCGTTTCCCCGCAGTATTTGGAATGTTTGGGACGAGTCTGCTACTTGCTCCCAGTTTTCGCGGATAATCGCACAAGCTTTCGCCGACTGTTCGATGCCAGTGACACTCGCGGCTTGCCGACACAAAGCTTCTGCACCCATCGAACCGCTGCCGGTACAAATGTCAAGCCATCTGCAATCTGCGATCGTCCCTTGCCAAATATTAAATAAAGCTTCTCTGACTCGCGAAGGTGTAGGGCGAGTTGCGAGTCCCGGCAGGGTTTTTATTTGGCGGTTGCCAGAGATTCTTAAACTCATTTAGGAACAAAAAATAAGAAAGAAGGAATAAGGAATCAGACTGTTAAAAATGTCAAACCCGGTTTCGGCAATCTACCGGGTTTTTCAAGATTCATGCCACCTAAGCGGGTACTTTTTCCCTCACCAGACTGACAAAATTTGACAGCATTTGCAATCCCGTACTCGAAGACTTTTCCGGGTGAAACTGCACGGCCATCAGATTGTCTTTAGCTATTGCCGCCGTCACGTTTTGATTGCCGTGAGTCACCATTGCAGATCGCACTTCCCAATCAACGGGATCGACATAATAAGAATGCACGAAATAAACCCAAGGATCGGACGGTAAATTTTGCCACAGCGGCAAATTCTGCTGAGTAAGTTCCAATTGATTCCATCCCATGTGCGGAATTGTCAAACCCGGTTCCGAGCGAAATCGGCGCACTTTTCCGGCAATAACGCCCAATCCCGGTTCTACACCTTCTTCGGAACTTTCAAACAGAATTTGCAAACCCAAACAAATGCCTAAAAAAGGTTTCCCCGAGGCGATCGCCCTTTTTATCGGTTCTATCAAATTGCGCGATCGTAAATTCTGCATTGCCGGGTCAAACGAACCAACTCCCGGCAAAACCACCGCATCAGCCTGCTCGATTATAGCAGGAGAATCTGTAATTTTTGGCACTGCACCCACATTTTCCAAGCCTTTACAGACCGAGTGCAGATTGCCCATGTCATAGTCCACTACTGCAATGACAGACATTGACTTACTTGCCTTATATTATCAATATCAGTATTATTGCACAAATATGACGGCGAAAATCCTGCTAACCTCATTTGATACTTGGCTTCCCCATCAGAAATCCAACTCTTCGGACGACTTATTAGCCAAGATTTCTCAGATAAAATCTTTGCCTGATTCCCTGACTTTTTTGAGGAAACTGCCAGTAGATTTTCAGCTAGCACCTAATTTAGCGATCGCCAAAATCAACCAACTCCAACCCGATACTATTATCTGCTGCGGCATGGCTGAAAGTCGGCAAAAATTAACCGTAGAATCCTGCGCTTGCTGCGAGAGCGACATTCTGAAAACAGCAGTTAATCTCGAACCGCTAGTCGCTGATTTAGCTGCAACAGAAATCAGTCACGAAGCAGGAAAATTTGTTTGCGAAGCCCTATATTATGCGGTTTTAAAACATATTTGCGATTCTCAAATCGCCGCTCAATGTATTTTCGTCCACGTACCAATTTTAACTGATGAAAATCTTAACCAGATTGTCGCCGATTTTTTATTAGTTATGCGACGCCTAACTCTCGCAAGTAATAAATAGGTCGCTGGAATTCAACTTAAAAATGTGTTTAGTATTCAGAAACCCGGACTTTTAAAGAAACCGGGTTTCTCAGTGTTAGTTTTTTTTACTAACAACTGCCAATTGCCAAGTCTTTAGCCGCCGTAATTCCAACCCGTGCTTTCTAGCAGCAACGGATTGCCTTCTCGGTGGACGCCGGCCGCCAAAACTTCTCCCACATAAACCGTGTGATCCCCGTGTTCCACAGCACCGACAACTTTGCACTCGACGTAACCCAGAGAATCCGAGATAATCGGACAACCAGTTTCCGCGCCAGGATAAAATTCTACATCCTCAAATTTATTGCCAACGCGGCGCTGCTGCTTAAAGAATTTCTGGGCTAACTCTTTTTGCCCTGCTTCTAGGAAACTCAAAGCAAAGACACCGCTGGCTTTGATCATGCCGTGGGATTTGGAGTCTTGTTTGACGCAGTTGACAACTAAGGGAGGGGTAAAGGAAGATTGCATCACCCAGCTAGCGGTGAAACCGTTGACTTCCTCCCCGTCTTTTACACCGCAGATGTACAATCCATGAGGGATTTTCCGCAAAATGGTCTTTTTAGCTTGTTCGTCTAGCACGGGCTTACCTGTTCGATCGATAATTCTACACAGCCCAGTTTACCAATGTCGCGCCCCCAAACCCAACTGTCTTAAGGGCTATTCGCTAATATTGACTTTTTCCATCCCAAAATAGACACCAGTTTTAAGTGAAAATTAACAACTTACAACTATTATGAAACTCCATACTTTTTAAACCAATCTTGCATCCGTTTCCAAGCATCCTTAGCTTCTTTTTCCCGGTAACTGGGGCGATAGTCGGCGTTAAAAGCGTGCGGCGCATCTGGATAAAGCACAATTTCCGAACCACTGCTGCCAGTTTTGAGAACTTCCTGCATTTTCTCAACTGTATCGTTGGGAATTGACTGGTCTTTGCCTCCGTAAAGCCCCAATACAGGCACTTTCAAACTGGCTGCAATGTCGATCGGCTGTTTGGGAGTTAAATCCGTAGAATTGCCAACCACACGCCCGTACCAAGCCACTCCTGCTTTGACTTTCG
Organism: Microcoleus sp. B3-D2; assembly: GCF_036705345.1. NCBI lineage: Bacteria > Bacillati > Cyanobacteriota > Cyanophyceae > Oscillatoriales > Microcoleaceae > Microcoleus > Microcoleus sp. B3-D2. The sequence goes on along the minus strand of NZ_JAUBUG010000002.1, from coordinate 74,070 downwards.
GGTTGTGAGAAGAGTACAGCCAAACAATTCTGCCACCCCAGCAAAATCCTGTAATTCCCAACTTATTAGTATTGCCTTTTCCTGACTTTTGTGCCCACTCTACGGTAGCATCTAAATCAGACATAACTTGAGCGTCAGGAACTTTCGAGACAACTTTACTAATAATTTCTTGAACCTCGGTGAGTTTAGAAACATCACCTTGACGGGCAAACATTTCCGGGGCGATCGCTAAATAACCTAATTTGGCCAAACGGCGGCAAATATCTTGAAGGTGCGCGTGAACTCCGAAGATTTCTTGAATTACTAAAATTACTGGAAAATTGCTGCCGCTGGCTGGCATTGCTCTGTATGCTGGAATTGAGCCGTCTTTGACGGGAATTTTTACCTCACCTGCAACTAAACCAGCAGCATCCGTATTGATAACGGCAGCCGCAATAGGATGAACTGCTAAGGTAAATCCGGCGCTTAATGCGGTGACAATGATAAATTGTCTGCGAGTTAAATCAGTCATGGGGATTTTAGATTTTAGATTTTAGATTTTAGATTGGGGAATTGAGAATTGGGAATTGGTAATTGGTTATTTCATAATTGCTCCTTCTTCCCTCTTCCTTCTTGCATCGGACTGACATCCGTTACATCCGTTACATCCGTTACACAATCCGTTGCCGAACTTCCTTCGATGCTCGGAAAAGCCGATCGTGCTCTGGATGGTACAAGCGCGATCGTCCTTCTGCTGATTTTCCCAACGCCGGACTAATCACATACATTGTCGTTCTGATCAAATTATTTTCGCGCGTAGCAACGGCCATTTTGTCAAGGGGAACTAGCACAATTTTTTCATCCGGCCAGCCCAACCGATAACAAATCGCTACAGGCAAATCCGATGGGTAATATTCCATCAATTTAGCTTGAGCCTGTTCGACATGGCGGGCGCTCAAATACAGGCACAAACTCGCTTGATGAGCCGCTAAACTCGCCAATTCTTCGCGTTCTGGTACTTCTGTTCTGCCGCTAATTCGCGTCAAAATAATTGTCTGCACAACTCCCGGAACTGTCAACTCAATTTTAAGTTTAGCTGCGGCAAGTTGGAAAGCGCTAATTCCCGGGATTACCTCAAAAGCAATTCCCTCCGAGGCCAAAGCTTGCATTTGTTCGCCGACAGCCCCGTAGAGACAGGGATCACCCGAATGGAGACGGACGACGCTTTTCCCGCCGCGCACTCGCTCCACCATCAAAGGTACAATCTCTTCGAGGGTCTTATCCGCAGTTTGGATCACTTCAGCATCCGCGCGCACACCCTGCAAAATTTGCTCTGGAACTAGCGAATCAGCAAATAATATGACATCGGCCGCAGCCAGTAATTTTTGAGCCTTAACAGTCAACAAATCCGGGTCTCCCGGGCCTGCACCTACAATGTATACCCCTGGAATTAGGGCTTCAATCTCTGTCAAACTCATTGCTGCTAAAAAATTTGCTAAATTTACGGACGTTTCCGGATGTACCTATTTTGGTTGGAAGTAAGAGATGGTAGATGCACCCTGGTTTTGAACCCTAGAGACTAACCTCTCTGGGGTTTTTTATTGATCCTCTGGGGATTTATGAGTGATATGTGCCCGATCGTTATTGGGGGAGACAACATCGGGTAAAGGTCGATCGAGCAAATAAAGCCAAGCTAACCCACCCAAGCCTAAAACAATCCCAGTCAAGCTTACCATTTGTGCCGTCCGCAGCGGCCCCAACATCAAACTATCAGTCCGCAACCCTTCAATCCAGACTCGACCGGAACTGTAAGCTGCGATATAAACCAAAAATAAAGCACCAGTTTTTAAGCGAATTTTGCCCTGCAAATCTCGGAAAAATAAAGTCAGAAGCAACCCAAATACTGTCAAATTCCACAGAGATTCGTAGAGAAATGTGGGGTGGAAGTATTCAAAATTAGCGTAGGCGGGCGGGCGGCTGTTTGGCGGAATATAGAGTTTCCAAGGCAAATCCGTAGGACTGCCAAAAGCTTCCGAGTTAAAGAAATTTCCCCAGCGTCCGATCGCCTGACCGAGAATTGCCGAGGGCGCGATTAAATCTGCCAATTGCCAAAAAGAAACTCGCTGGATTTTCGCAAAAATTAAAGCTGCGATCGTGCCGCCCAAAATCGCCCCGTGAATGGCAATTCCGCCTTTCCAAATCGCAATAATATCTTCAGGCCTCTGGGCGTATTGCTGCCACTCGAAAGCCACGTAATAAATTCGAGCACAGGGAATAGCGCCCAGAACCAGCCAAATTGCCAAATCACCCAATAATTCCGGGTTGACGCGGCGTTTTTGGGCCAAGTATTGGGACAGACTGACCCCAATCAAGACGGCAGAAGCTATCAACAGCCCGTACCAGCGAATGGCTACGGGGCCGAGTTGAAAGATAATTGGGCCCGGCGATGTAAATTGAAACGCTAAGGGCAGCGCAAGAATATTTAGCACCATAAAAGTTGCATTAATTGTGATGGAAAGCTGTCAAATTTGCATACCCTTTAACAAACTCCAGAGTTTATTTTAGGTGGCTGCGGTCATTTACACGCAATATTTGGGGAATTTTACCAAAAATTAACTGGATTCTTGATTGTGCAGATTTCTGTTTTGAGTTTTCTTTGTGAGTCCACAATAAGAGCCCCCTAACCCCCCTTTTTAAAGGGGGGAACCGGATTATTCTTAAAGTCTCCCTGATTAAGGGGGATTTAGGGCGATCGAGATTCCGCCTTCTGCATAAGTACCTTCAGGAGGATTAACGGCAGCTTTGGTCGAGAAGTTTTAAGATAGAGGGTGGCTTTAAATTTTCTAATGACTTATGTCTCCTACTTCCGTTTCTCAGGTGTACTCTTCTGGTAATTCCAGGGGCGCGAATCAGTCTCGCAAGACTGCTGCTTTGGCTGTTGAGTCGGGTAAAATTCCGCCCTTGCTGGGGGCGAGTTTAGCTGAGTTAACGGAGTGGGTGCAGCAGCAGGGACAACCGGCTTATCGGGGAAAGCAGTTGTACCAGTGGATTTATGAGAAAGGTGCGCGATCGATCTCTGATATTTCTGTATTCTCGAAACAGTGGCGCGAGACTGTTGCTAAAATTCCGATCGGGCGATCGACCATTCACTATCGATCGGTCGCACCAGACGCCACCGTAAAATATCTCTTAAAATTGGCAGACGGTCAAATCATTGAAACAGTCGGCATTCCTACCGATAAACGGCTGACTGTGTGCGTCTCAGCCCAAGTTGGCTGCGCGATGGGCTGCGACTTTTGCGCTACTGGGAAAGGCGGTTTCAAGCGCAATTTAGAAAAACACGAAATCGTCGATCAAGTCTTGACAGTACAGCAAGATTTCGGCCGCCGAGTCAGCCACATCGTATTTATGGGCATGGGCGAACCCCTGCTGAATTTCGATAATGTTGTAGCTGCTGTCAAGTGTTTGAATCAAGACGTAGGGATTGGACAGCGAAACATCACCATTTCCACAGTAGGAATTCGCAATCGCATCAGCCAACTAGCCGAACATCAACTGCAAGTTACCCTCGCCGTCAGCCTCCACGCTTCCAATCAAAGATTGCGCGAAGAGTTAATTCCTAGCGCCCGCCCTTATCCTTTGGGTGAGTTAATCGCAGAATGTCGGGAATATGTGCGCTCGACGGGGCGCAGATTAAGTTTTGAATACGTGCTTTTAGCAGGTGTGAATGACTTGCCGGAACACGCAGCCGAGTTAGCAACTCACTTGCGCGGTTTTCAGTGTCACGTCAATTTGATTCCTTACAATCCGATTCAGGAAGCTGAATATAAGCGACCGACTCCCAATCGAATTAACAGTTTTGTATCGGTTTTGAAGGAAAAGAAAATTGCAGTTAGCGTCCGGTATTCTCGCGGGTTAGAGGCAGATGCAGCCTGCGGACAATTGCGGGCATCCGAGGTTTAGGATGGGATTTTAACCGCTAAAATTTGTTGTAGGGTGCGTTAGACCTGAGATGTTGCACCATTCTCAATTAGCCTTTTGCGGGCGGGCAGGATGCCCACCATACAAGAAAACTCCATCTTTGTGGAACAGGCATCTTGCCTGTTCTTGAGAATGGTGCAAGATGTGAGTTAGACCGCGTTATTTTATCAATCATCGATAAACTACTTTGTGACGCACCATACTAAACTCTTTAAGCTGTTCTGCCTTTAAATTGTCGGTCAAAAAAAAATCAAAGTCTTGTGGGGTGGGCGTCTCGCCCGCCCTGAATATACAATTTAAATGTGCGACAGCTTACAAGCGTTTAACAAGTATCCACCGCAACTCTAACGGCGGTGTTTGTTGCACAGAAAATAAATCGCGCCCGCTAGCCCAACTCACAAACCAAGGTGTCGGCGGCCACGCAGAATCAGGCAAATGTTTTGGTTCGTATTCAATCACAGATTCATCAGAAATAATTTCTAACGGCAAACCCTCTATTGCGGCTTGCAATTCTTCTCTGGTAATCAGATAAGACCAACACAATTCAGACATTTGTTTTGCCATCTCGTCGGGTTCGTACCCCTCTACAGCTAAGAAAGCACTGAATAATATAAACCCGCCGCTTAAAACAGCATCTGACATTTTGCCGAGGAAAAGACGAATTTGTTCGGGGTAGCGGAAATGAGAGAGAACTTCGGTAGCAATGGCTAATTTGTACCGATAAGTTTTCATCCTCAATAATGGGTCTAAAACGTCGCCTTGGGTGACATTTATCGGCAAGTTTTCGGCGGTTGCTGCAACTGATAGTTTTTCGGCAAATATCGGTGTTAGTTCGATCGCATCTACGGGATGACCTAACCTTGCTAAAGGCAGACTATTGCGCCCTGGGCCCGCACCAACATCTAAAATAGGTGCTTTTCCCGGTTCGCCTAAGTCGGCGGCAATGGCGATGACTTTGGCATCGGGATGGCTGCCGAATAAAGGTTCGGGGCGAATATCCGGCCAGCTATGATATTTCTGGGCCATCGATTCGACTTGAATCTTGGTATTCAGAGTAATGCCGCCGGCTAAACCGGTTTGGGAATTGGCGGGAAAGTATGAGACTATTAAATTAGCGTGGGGAGAATTTTTGAATCCTTCTGCTAAGGCGTTGGCAATTAATGTTCGCAAGTTTTCGGCTTGGGCAGCGTCGATGTTTTGTCCGAGAATGTTTAAGAAGTCGGACAGTAATTTAAGATAGTCGTCTAGCATCGATGGCAAGCAAGGGAGATAGAATTCTCCCTTGATGCCGATGTTCTTTTTGAGCCTTTCTTTGAGAATTAATTTCAGGCGATTCGAGTCTGTCAGCGGCGGGCTTGTTGCGGGTGATTCGCTGAGGGGCAATTGGGGGATAGATGCGGCACTGGTGAGGTTTTTAGTCACAATAGTTTCGATTAGATTCGGCAATAAGTGCGATCGCACCGAGCATAATCTTGTGCTCTTGCACCTGAATTCTCGCGTGCAGCGTTTCTGCGGTATCATCAGGCAATACCGGCACCGCAGCCTGCATTAAAATCGGCCCGCTGTCTACTTCTAAACGGGCGATATGCACCGTACATCCGGTGATTTTAACCTTAGCGGCCAGTGCTTGCTCGACGGCGCGAATTCCTGGGAAACTCGGCAGTAAGCTGGGGTGAATGTTAATTACTCGATCGGGAAAAGCATCAAACAAAACTTTGGTAACAATTCGCATCCAACCCGCCATCACTACCCATTCTACATCATATTCTTGAAAAGTTTTGACAATTTTTGTATCTAATTCTTCGCGACTTTTGCAGTCGCGGTGATTGAGAAGAATTGAGGGAATGCCGTATTTTTCGGCTCTGGCTGCCGCTTTGGCTTCGGGGTTGTTGTAAATTAATACTGGGATTTGAGCGTTGAGCTGTTGGTTTTGGATGGCTTGGGCAATTACCTCGAAGTTGCTGCCGCTTCCTGATGCTAAAACTCCTAATTTTAAGGGAGGATGGGCCGGAGCGATCCTCTTCGAGGGCTTCGCTAACGCACTTTTGCCAATCTCAGGAGAAATCAGGCAGGCATTGGAATTAACAGATACTGGATTAGCGGTCATAAAGATAAAAACTATTCACTCGTCTTCTACAATACAGGTAAAGGGTAAGGTGTGCTTCGGCGCACTCTACATGGAGATATTGCGTAAGTCGTAAGTATATTATTTTTTCCGCTGACCTACTGCTTCACTCCTATTCTACAATATTCTCAAAAAACTCTTCCCTGAGAATCGAATAAATTTTTAGATCCCAATATCTGTCTTTCACAAATAGGTGCTGTCGCAATATCCCTTCCCTTTGCATCCCCACTTTTTCCATCACCCGAGCCGAAGCAATATTGTTAACTTCACATCGAGCCATAATTCGATTCAGCGACATCTCCCGAAAGCCAAATTCAATAACTGCATTAACAGCCTCGCTCATGTATCCTTCTCCCCAATATCTCCTAGAAAGTGCGTAGCCAATTTCCGCGCGGCTGTGTGTCATGCTCCATTCCACAAATCCGCAAGTCCCGATAAACTTTTTCTCGGCTTTGTGGACGAGACCCCAATCTACAAGCTCTCGTCTTTTGTACATTTTTGTAAGGGACTGGAGAAAGTATTTAGTGTCTTCGATGGAGGTGTGAGTGGACCACATTGTGTATTGTGATACTTCGGGGTTTGAGGCATACTCAAACATATCGTTGGCATCGTTTAAAGTTATTTTTCGGAGCAGGAGCCTTTCAGTCTCTATAGTGGGTAAATGGGCTAATATATCGAGAAGATTCATTTTAAAATTGACCTATATTGTGATACCATTTAAAACTAAAAGCTAAAAATTACAAGCCAATGGTTCCGATTAAATTTGGGCGTTTTAACTGGTTGGACAATGAATCGATCGCAGCTTGGACTTTTCTGACCCCGGCTTTGCTGTTTTTGGGTACTTTTTTGATTTGGCCGATCGCCTATTTATTTTACCTCAGCTTTACCAGCGGCAGCTTTACCCAGTCGGGAGTGCGTTTGATTGGCTTCAACAACTACTGGCGCCTATTCACTAACCCGGATTTTTGGCAAGTTCTCCAAAACACGATCTATTTTACTACTGCTACAGTCATTCCCTGTTTAGTAATTCCTTTGGCTTTGGCAGTTTTGCTAAATCGCTCGTTTGCTTGGCGAGGAGCTCTCCGCACCGCTTATTTTATTCCTTCGATTACCTCTCTAGTTGCCGTTGGCTTGGGTTGGCGGTGGTTGTTTCAAACCGAAGGCCCGGTGAATAATGCGCTAATGGCGATCGGCTTAAATCAAATTCCTTGGCTTAGCAGCACAGTGTGGGCAATGCCAGTGATAATTCTGCTCAGTGTTTGGAAACAATTAGGCTTTAATATGGTAGTATTTTTAGCAGGATTGCAAGCAATTCCGGTAAATCGTTACGAAGCCGCAGAATTGGATGGAGCTAATGCTTGGCAGCAATTTTTGTACATCACTTTACCCGGTTTGCGGCCGACTTTAGTATTTGCTACTGTCACTACTGCTATTTTTACCCTGCGAAGTTTCGAGCAAGTTTACGTCATCACCGGCGGCGGCCCTTTGAACTCTACTAATTTGCTAGTTTATTATATTTACGAGCAAGCTTTTTCGCAATTTGATTTTGGCTATGCAGCCGCAGCAGCAACTTTCCTGATGGCTGTAGCTTTGATATTAGTTTATGTTCAGCTTCGAGTTTGGGGCGAAGATGCTTGATATCACATCCGGTAGCATCCTTCGTGTATGGGCTGGTTTACGGGATTGTTTGTTTTAGGCAATTATTATTGGTAAAGCCCGCCCATACGATCGCGCAAATTATACAATTAACCATCCCCAAGGGTAGGGAATCGCCCTTATTTAATTCTGATGTCACCGAAAACACTTCAAAAAAGCCTGCAAAGTCGAGTACCTCGACATCATCGAACATTAAAATAGCTACCTTCCTAGTTGCCATAAGACATATAAGCTGTTACGCATTTAAATTGAAAATTCGGGACAGGCTAGAAGCCCGTCCCACAAGAGTTTTATGGATTTTTGACACACAGTTTAAATGTAAAACAGCTTAGCAATCCTCCCATCATTTGTGAATTTGTTACTCCCTCCCCGAACTCGCGCGGAGGGTTGGGGTGGGGTAAAAATCTTTACGACTCCTGCAAGGATTGCTATACTTCTGATAGAGACCAAAAATATTGGCGATTTGTTATCGTAGAACTGGTATAATTTAAATCATTAAAGCTATGCCGAAAAATATTCGCCATCGCGCCCTGAAACTCTGTGTTTTGTGTCTGGCTTGTGCCTTAGCAATTGCTGTTGCGCCAATTTTTACGCCCGCTCAATCCACAAGTCAATTAGAATTTCGTATTACTCAATTAGAACGTCAAATTTCTGAACTCAGAGGACAAATCTACAGTTTGCAGAATCAAGGTTCTAGAGTTAACCGGCCTCAGTCTGCTTCCCCTTCAGGTTCTGATCGCAAAAATCCTAGAACGCAGTCGGGAGACCCAATGTTTGACAATTTAGCAACTTTGGCAATTGAAACTAAGCAAGATGTTATTAAAATTCAAGAGCGCTTGTCAAAGCTAGAAGCGTCGAGAAATCGGTAGAGAAGGAAGAAGGAAGGCACGACACGGATTTGGACACGGATACACGGATTAATTATTGAGCAAAAGTCGGGATTCAGGAGTCAGGAGTCAGAAGGAAGAGGGAAAAAGTCAGTAGTCATTCGTTAGAAGAATGAAGTCATATTCTCCCCTACTCACAACTCCAAACTCTTCCCCTCTCCCTCTCTGCCATTCTCCGACGTTGAGGTCGAGAACAGCAGGGTCTGCTAAAACTTAACTTGCAGAACTATTCAATGATATGGAAATAAAAGGCTGCAACCACAAAATTGATGGCTAACAACAACAGAAACCAGCCTGCGCGAAATGTGTAAGGGAATTTGCCCGTTTTCATCACGGAGTCGGATTTTAATTGGTTCTTCGCTATCTCTGGCATAGGTAAAGCTCCTAATTGATAATGTCACTCTCTTTACAAATAGCAGAGAGCGTCGCACTTATGCACAATCCTCTAGAGTTATTTTTTTTGACACTCCCCTGCCTGAAGGCGAGGGGATTCTTGGTTCTGCGACATACCTTAAAACTATCTATCCTTGCGGCAGTGTTTAAACCTGGTATCCGTTCAAAAGAACCAAATATCGAGCTTAATTTAGATAGCCTCGCGAGGGTTTGTCTCCCCAAGCTTTCGAGAATTGCTTCTCTTGTTTCTGTGTGCCCCACAGTACATTTTAGACAGTACATTTTAGAAATAAAAAGTTTAGTCTCTGATTTTGGCTTACATTAGTTAGCCCAGCTATGTTTTTCGTGGTTGTCGCTACCCACTAACCATTATTGTTTTCCGACCCGTCGTTTGAGCGTGGTGTCTCATGTGTATCGGCGGTTATTCTACCTGTAGTCTAGTTATTGTACTCTACAATGAACACAATGCAAGAAAGTTCAAGAAAACAATTAACAAAAGTTGATAATTAATTAAAGCCGTCCTAGAAGGACGGGGCTTTATACCCAATTTCTTGGTAACAAGTTTATACCGAGTTGAATTCAAATTAGTTTCAATCGCTCTCTCCGGCGTGGTAGGAACTGCGGACGAGAGGCCCCGATCGCACGCGCTCAAACCCCATCTCCCGCGCGATCGACCCAAAACGGTCAAATTCGGCCGGCGTCCAGTATTTACGCACTGGGAGGTGCTCTAGAGATGGTCTCATGTATTGACCGAGGGTGAGTCGATCGCACTTGGCGTCCCGCAAATCAGTCATCGCTTCGACTATCTCGGCTTCGGTTTCCCCGTGCCCCAACATCAAACCGGATTTGGTGGGAATAGTTGGGTCATATTGCTTAACAATACGCAGAACGTCGATCGAGCGATCGTACTTGGCCCCCCTCCGCACCGGCCCTTGCAACCGGCGCACCGTCTCAATATTGTGGTTGTAACAAGCAGGTTTAGCCTCCACCACAGTCCGAATCCGAGCTCGCTGCAACTCATCGATCCCGGAATTCTCCCCGTCGGGGGCGGGCACGGTTCGGGCGGGCACGGGGGCACCGCCCCTACCTGTTCCCCCCCAAAAATCCGGCGTCAGTACCTCAACTTCAGTATCCGGGTTTAGAAGGCGGATTTGGGCGATCGTCCTGGCAAACCAACCCGCACCCCCATCCGGCAAATCATCCCTCGCCACCGAAGTCAGCACCGCATAGCGCAAACCCAACAACTGCACAGCCTCTGCCACCTTTTGCGGTTCTTCCGGGTCGAGGGGCATCGGAGAATGACCTTTATCTACTTGACAAAAAGCACAAGCACGGGTGCAAGTCGGCCCCATCAACAAAAAAGTCGCCGTTTTTTGGGCGTAGCACTCGCCCCGGTTGGGACATCTCCCCTCCTCACAAATCGTGTGAATTTGCCGCTGTTTGATAATTTTTTGGACTTGGGAAAGTTCGCTAGCTTTGCCAACGGGCCTACGCAACCACTCCGGCATCGCCTCAATTTCACCCCGCATTTGGGCAGCAACTGCTGTGACAGTAGGAGTTTTAGGAGTTTGGGGCGACATAAAATTAAGTGGCGATTGAGTTAATTCCTTCGATCCTATCCGAAATCTCAGCCCCTGAACTTGTAGGAATATCACCCGAAATCAGGATCGCGCCGAGGTGCAACAAAACTAAACTCGCCCAGAATTATGGGTAGAATTCTGTTAGGGATATACTGAAGGTTGCAAATCATCACTCATTCATTACTGAAGGAGTCAGTCGTGGCTGGTCAAAAAATCTTGGTAATCGATGACAGTAAAGTCATCCGCGTCCGAGTCCGAGAGATGTTGCCTCAGGGTAACTTTGAAGTTCTAGAAGCAAAAGACGGCGAAGAGGGACTCAAACTGATCCGTCAAGCCCGGCCAAATCTAATTATGTTAGATTTCCTACTGCCCAAAGTCAGCGGTTGGGAAGTGTATCAAAAAGTGCAAGCCCATCCTGAGCTTTCTAAAATACCTTTGGTGATCATGTCGGGCCGCGAAGAAGAGGTGATGGAAAAAATTCCGAAACCCTTTGAGAAGCATTTTTTTGCATTCATCGCCAAACCGTTTGAGAAGAAGCAGCTAACCGAGGCAATCAAATCGGCGATGGTACTGGCCAAAAAGAAACCAGTGCCGGAAGCCCCAGCAGCCGCCGCTGCACCCAGCTCTGGAGCGGACGCCGCCGAAATTCAGGCGATGACTGCGAAAATGGCGAAAATGCAAGCGGAAATTGATGCACTCAAAAAACAAATGAGTCAGGTGATTACGATCATCAAGCAGAAATTGAAATAATTCTGCTGTTTTTTGAAGGCACTTATGTAGAAGGAAACTTCCACACCGTGCAACTTTCAGTTGAGTCTCAAGGGCGGCGATTTTATCGGCATTTTTTTGCCCAATTGTTTGAGCGAATGCGATCGCCAATAGCCTGCAACTGGTTTCTCAAAATCCCAGTGAGAAAATCAATTAAAAGTTAAAAATAAAACAAGGGAGGAAATTAATTATTAATTAATATTAGGATTTTTAATTCCCGCTCGTTCCACACTCAATTATTAACTCCTCAGTCTCATTTTTTTGGTTAATGACTAACGACTATTCCGATTTTTTGCCTCAACTGCGTGCCTCCACAGAGCAATTATTGAAAAGATTAGACTGCTTCGATCGAGCGCAGGTATTAGCGATCGGAGATTTGACCTTGGACGAGTTTCTTACCGGACAAGTAGAGCGAATTTCCCGCGAAGCACCTGTGTTGATTTTGCGCTACGAAAATACTCAGCAAGTACCCGGAGGTGGCGCAAATGCTGTCTATAATTTAGCCAAACTGGGAGGCAAAGTAAAAGTTGCTGGTTTGGTGGGAAAAGACGACCAGGGAAAGGCTTTGTGCGGTATTTTTGAGGCGGCGGGAATTGATACGGGTGGGATTTTAATCGATTCGCAGCGTCCAACTGTCACCAAAACTCGAATTTCCGGGCACGCGCGGCAGTCAGTGACTCAGCAAATTGTCCGAGTCGATCGCAAATCGGACGAGTTGCCGGATTTAGATTTGCAGTTGCAACTGGCAGACTACATCCGGCAGCAAATACCGACAGTAGATGCAGTGGTTTGTTCCGACTACGGCGACGGAGTTTTGACGAACTTGGCGATCGAATCGGCAGTGGTTCCCGGCAAAACAATTGTAGACGCTCAAACAAATTTGCAGCGATATTCTGGAGCAATGTTATTTACTCCCAACTTGCCAGAAGCCGAGCAAGCCGTCGGATATGCTATCAAAAACCCTCAAACTTTAATGCAAGCAGGACGCGATTTGTTGAACTTAACTCAAGCTCAAAAAATCCTGATTACTCGCGGCGAAGAAGGGATGACTTTGTTTGAAAGGGCGAACGGCGAAGAAATCAAAAATTCACCCCCTCCAACATCCATTTGTGAAAAGGGGGAATTTGCCATTCAAAGTTGGGATATTCCCCCTTTTAACAAGACTGATGTATTCGACGTAACCGGTGCTGGAGATACAGTTGTAGCAGCAATGACTTTAGCTTTGTGCGTCGGTGCATCTGGTTGGGAAGCGGCAGTTTTGGGCAATTTGGCGGCTAGTATTGTCGTGCGTCAGTTCGGTACGGCAACGACGACAGCAGACGAAATGAAAGAAGCTTTGAAAACGATGATTGCACTATAGGGGCGGCTAAGCTGTATAGCATTTAAATTGCATATTTCGGACGTTGATTAGAGCAACGGGCCACAATAGTTTTATTACTGGTTCCCAGCCCAAGCCTGGGAACCAGTTATTGTTGAGGGCGACACACCCTACTCACTTACTCTTTTTCAAAATTTGTCCCTTGTCATCAATTGTCAAACCGCTATTGGGAAAATCGCTCTTTGTCAAACGGTCAATTAACCCCACAGTCCTAAAATTGTTATCAACAGCCGGCACACCTCGCCCGTCAAGTTGGACGGGGATAATCTTACCAGAAACAAAATCCCCTTGCGGAGTCATTTTCACATCCAAAATTAGAGATTTACCGAGTGCTCCTGCTGAGGACAAAGTGCGATAACCCAAAAAATTGCCCAGCGAATAAGCAACCAATTTCCCTTTATAAAGTTCCATAGCTCTGGGAACGTGCGGGCCATGTCCCAAAATCAAATCTGCTCCCGCATCAATCATCGTCCGCGAAAACAAAACCATATTTCCCCGGTTTTCTCCGTAAAAGAACTCAGTTTTATTTCTCACATTCAGAGCTCCCGTTCCTTCAGAACCAGCATGAACTGATATCACTACAATATCAGCATTTTGTTTGGCTTTTTTGACAACTTCTGCTCCTGCTTTCAGTTCCAGCAAAGAATTGTGAACGTCGCCGTAGTTGCTGAAACCGATAAAGGCAAAATTCACGCCCTTGACATTTTTATAAACAATTTGATCTCTTTTACCAACAGCCTTCATGCCATTGCTGTCGATGTTTTTAATCGTGTCATTAAATCCCTGCTCGTGAAAATCGTAAGAGTGATTGTTGGCAATACTCAAAATATCAAAACCAACATCTTTGAAGATTTTGGCATAACTCGGAGGCGTCCGAAAGGCAATCAGCATTCGTCCGCCGCCTGCTTTGGAACTGTAAGGATAATCGGTCATCGTGCTTTCAAAATTGCCAAACAGAATATCAGCTCCTTTGAGGTACGGTTTTACCGACTCTAATAACATCTCTTTTTTTGCCGGCAGTTTGTTGTAGGGATAATTTGTACCGGGAACCATGTCGCCAACTGCTTTGATGCTGACAGTTGCGGGCACAGTGGCAGGTTTTTTGGCAGCCGGGGAGGGCGATTTTGGATCTGGAAGGGGTTTGGCTGCGGCTGCTGGTGCTGGTGTCGAGATCACTTCTTGTACCGCAGGCTTGGACGTTAGAGGGTTATTAGTAGCGGTGGTTGAGGGTTTGTAAAATTGAGAAGCCAGAACAAAGCCGCATATCGGCACGAGAATTAGACTCAGAGCACCGAGTGACAGCCCAGATTTTTTAGTTTTAGTGCGGGCTAACTCTGGCTGGGGTGATTGCTTTTGCTGCCTTTGATTTGGGGGTTTTGGAGTGGGGATTTTAGGGGGTTGGGGCGGAGATTTTTCTGGTGTTTGAGGGGGCGCAGTTGTGACATTTTGAGGTTTTTCTAGCTTGGGCAAAGTCACAGGAATGGGAGAAGCGGGTAGACTCGCGGCTACTGCTGCACTAGCGGCTACTGCTGCATTCACGGCAACTAATGGACTCACGGGTTCGGAAGTCAAGCGTTTTTTTAATTCTACCGTCTGAGTCCAAGCGGGTAATTGCTGGCCGCCCTGCCGCCCGTAAATTGTCACTGAGTAAAGGTTATTTGGTTGCAGCCGCTGCAACCCTTTGATTGTGACTCGGAGACAGGCTTCTTCTGCGGGCAATTGTTCTGCTTCCAGCAGCAGGTGCAGGGTGTCATTTTCCCGGCTGGCTTTAGCCGTGACGCCGAAGCTTTGGAGTGCTTGGCCGATCAGAAATGCGATCGCCCTAGCATCGCCTTCTTTTGCTAAATTTAAAATATCTTGTTGGCTCACAAACGCCTCTACTCTCACACTAAAAATTTAGTTCGATCTTATATCAAATTTGGCGGCACAGCATTAAATACCGATTGATTTAACTTAAATAAGTGGGTAGAAATAAACAAAACGTTGGCATAGGACGCCTGCGTGAAAGGGTCTACTCGCTGTCACTATAGCTCCTAACTAAATCCGACCCTACTTTTACAAGATAGTATGATTTTTGGCGCTGGCTAGCTGAATACAATATTTCCTAACGGTTATATTAGCCGATCGCCCAAACACTTCTATCCGGCATAATTGCCCCCTTCAAATTAACATCTGTCAAATCAGCGCTCTCTTTCTTACAGCATTTTTGGTAAATAAAACTGGTTTACGATCTCCAGAGTGCGTCCTTGAATGTACTGAAAATATGCGGTTTAGTAGCGAAGAATTAACGAAAAAACCAGGTTTCTCGTTTCCAGTGCCAATCCCCCTGTCCCACTTGGGCCCAAATTCAGATAAAAACGATCGACCCGCAGGCTCGGAAGCTTGTTAAACTCTTGGTCATACCACGCTATTAGTGAGAAATCGACGGCGAGCCACAATCGTCTGCTAGTGCCCCCGCAGTGCTGCGCTGCGGGGCCTGCACTGCACACTGCACGTAGGTGAGATTAGCTGCAATCAACTTTCGGGATGCCGCTGCTAAAGTCGCGGCCGCCGATGTAGTTGTTCGTTTTAAACTAATTAAACTAATGATTTAAAGGAGTTGCACGTCAATGACACAATTGTGGTTATGAGAGCTGGCTCGGTGCCCTCTCAAACCAGGGTTTTTCGTTAGTCTGGTGCTATTAGTGAGTTAGTTAAGTCCATAGCAGCTAGGATCGAGCTAACTCAAGGTTAAACTAAAGCTCGTCATGCGGCGTTGCCTCTCAAAACCCGGATTGAGTCTTATGGCGCATTACCGCTCCTCTGTATGTTTGTTCACCTGCATTGCCTGTCTGGGCGCTGCGTTCAGTCCAAGTGCGGACGGAAAGCACCAGGCTCTCAATGCTTCCTACCGGGCTGTTTCCCCAGAAATTGCTCAGGCGAACTCTCCCCCGGGCGATCGCCAGGATTCCAAGCCTTCAAAACCGTCTCCAGCGCCCGATAAAAACAAATCTCAGCCGTCCAAAACGTCCAAATCTAATTCTAAGATCCCGAAATCAGTATCCAATTTGATCGTCATTTTGTCTCGTCAGCGGGGGTTCTTAATGTTGGGTTTGGCAGCAGTTGTCGTCACGGCAGCGGCAGTATTTATCATGCTCAAATTAGTTAGCAGTGACGAGTCAAATTATTCTAAGCGAAGACGGGGAAGATTTGAGCGCCACAACCAAAGAAACTCTCAATTTACTAATTCCGATTCTCCTACAAACTCGCACGCAATTACACAGCAAGAAGCTTCTTTTGGGCTATCAAAACCGCTGTCAGCCTTGCCCTACCCTTTGGATTTGCCAAAAGACAACAGTCTCGACAGCAGCGATCGACCTTTTATCCTGGAATCCGGGGAATCAGAATCCGACGATGCAGCATTCGAGGGCGATGGAATTAATTCCGACACCTCGCCCTTGGAACATCACAGCAATGGGTACAGCAACACAGGTTTCAACATTCCCGAAACAACTAATCAAGGCGATTCCCTAGCGAGTCCCAAGAAAGATATTGCCCTTCCCGAAACGGATGGTAGACCTAAAGTTGATATTATTGAAGCACTGATTGAAGATTTGCAGCACCTAAATCCGGCAAAGAGGGGCAAAGCAATTTGGGAACTCGGCCAGCGGGGAGATTCCAGAGCAGTTGAGCCGTTGCTCGATTTGCTAGCAAATTCCGACTCCAAGCAGTACAGTTTAATTTTGGCAAGTCTCTCGGAAATTGGCATTCGCACGCTCAAACCCATGAATAATGCGTGGTCAATTTCGCTGCAAAATGAAAATCCCGAAGTGCGTAAAAATGCAATTCGCGACTTGACGCGGGTTTACGAATTGGTGAATCAAATCAGTTACTTGTTGCACCGTGCGACGGACGATCCAGATCCCGAAGTTCAGGAAGTTGCTCGCTGGGCAATCAATCAGTTGAATCGCCTCCGTCCGCGTTCTGGGAGAGATTAATAAAGGTAGCAATTTTAAAATTATTTGAAAATTGAGATTTGAGATGGGAGGATTTATAATTTAGATTATGTTAAAATTAGTGAATGCTGACTAATGATTAAGGATTAATGACTAATAACCATTTAAAACTATTGTTCCTGTCAACTTCGGTCGGTCAACTAGGTTCGGGGTTGGGTGGCGGTGTCGAACTTACAGTCCTTAACATTGCTAAAGAATTGCAGAGTCGCGGTCATAAAATAGCAGTTGTAGCGCCGATAGGTTCAGTCTTAGAATCAATTCCAGTAATCGAAATAACGGGCGATTTGCAAGTAACCGCCCAAACACAAGATTACAATGATCCTATTGTGATGCCCGCAGATTCTGTGCTGGCGAATATGTGGGAATATGCTCGCCAAGTTCAGGATGAATGGGATGTCATTGTTAACTTTGCCTACGATTGGCTGCCGTTTTATTTGACACCATTTTTTAGGACTCGGATCGCACATTTGATCAGCATGGGTTCCCTTTCCGCCGCCCTCGATCGCATCGCCGGACAAACCGCCCTCCAGTTTCCTGGTACGATCGGAGTTCACACCGCTTCTCAAGCCAAAACATTCGCCTTTGCCGATGAATGTCAGTTGTTGGGAAATGGCATAGATTTATCCCTGTACGAATTTTGCAACAAACCGCAGTCTAAATTAGCTTGGCTAGGCCGCATCGCCCCGGAGAAAGGCTTAGAAGATGCAGTAGCAGCAGCGAAAATTACAGGCATTCCCCTGAAAATTATGGGCAAAATGCAAGATGAGGATTATTGGCAAAAAATTTGTGCAGATTACCCGGATGCTCCGGTAGAATATTTAGGGTTTCTGACAACAACCCAAATGCAAGAGCAAGTCCGTCAGTGCCGAGCATTGTTGATGACACCACGTTGGGTGGAAGCTTTCGGAAATGTCGCGATCGAGGCTTTAGCGTGCGGTGTGCCCGTGATTGCTTACGAGCGCGGGGGGCCGGCAGAAATTGTTAGAGACGGACTGACGGGCTTTTTAGTGGAGCCTGATAGTGTAAATGGCTTGGTAGGTGCGATCGCCCACTTAGACCAAATTGACCGCAGCGCTTGCAGGCGACAAGCAGAGGTAGAATATTCTTTAGCAGCTTTGGGCGATCGTTGTGAACACTGGTTCAAATCTATCACTGCTAGTAGGGTGTGTAAGTAATAATACTGGCAAAATTTTACCAATATTCCCTGACGGACGCACCTTACAAGTTTATTGAACAGCAATTCAAATCTATTCTAAAATTGAGTTAAATTAACTCTTAAGCGACTACACAAAAAGACAAAAAAAAACCATGGCAACCGAACGTTTAGTGCTTTTATCCAGTAGAGAAATCGAAAAAATGCGCCAAGCAGGCCGTTTAGCGGCCGAACTTCTGCTACATCTAGAACCGATGGTTAAACCGGGAGTAAGCACTCTAGAAATTAACGATGAAGCCGAACGCTGGACTTTGGCACACGGAGCAAAAAGCGCTCCGCTAGGCTATAAAGGATTTCCCAAATCTCTGTGTGCTAGCGTCAATGAAGTAGTCTGTCACGGCATCCCCAATGCGAAACAAATTCTGAAAGAAGGTGACATTATTAATATTGATGTAACACCTTTAGTTGATGGTTATCATGGCGATACTTCCAAAACTTTTTTTGTGGGAAAACCTTCACCGGTAGCGAAAAAGTTAGTTGAAGTAACCGAGGAATGTTTAAGAAGAGGAATTGCGGAAGTCAAACCGGGTGCTCGTACCGGCGACATCGGTGCCGCGATTCAAGAATATGCTGAAGCACAGGGTTTTTCGGTAGTGCGAAATTTTGCGGGACACGGGATTCACCGAGTCTTTCACACTGAACCGGAAATTCTGCACTACGGCAAAAGGGGCACAGGAAAAAAGCTCAGACAAGGCATGGTTTTTACGATCGAGCCGATGATTAATGAGGGTACTTGGGAAGTGGAAATTCTCGCCGATGGTTGGACATCTATCACCAAGGATGGAAAGCTTTCGGCTCAATTTGAACACACTCTGGCTGTGACTGATTCTGGGGTGGAAATTCTGACTTTACCGTAGTAATGATTAACCAACAATCTGAAAAACTCACTCCTAAATCAATAATCAACCATATCCCCTAGGGGCGGGTTTCACAGACAATATCTAACGATTATCAACAATCTAGATAAACCCGCCCCGCCACAACCGATAACCTACATCAACCTGAAATTTGCATCGAATCCGAAAATGTAGGTTTGTATTTATAGATGGGGGGGCGGGTTTTCGAGATTGTCTGTTTCAGTCAGAAATTGTCTGTAAAACCCGCCCTTACAGAATTACGCTGATTCACCAAACACGATATAACTAATGACTGATATACAATTTCTGCAACCAGGAGATTTGCTCAAAGTAATTGCCCCTAGTGGCACTTTGCGAGAATCAACCAACTTTGAAAAGGGTGTAGAAATTTGGAAATCCCGCGGCTATCGAATTGAATTAACACCGGGTTTTGACGATCGCTGGGGCTATTTAGCCGGTTCCGACGAAAACCGCGTCCGACAGTTGGCAGATGCCCTAAATGACCCGGATTGTCGCGGTATTCTGTGTGTGCGAGGCGGTTTCGGCAGCACTCGGCTTTTGGAAAAAGGAAATGTGGGAAAGGCGGAAAATTCCCAATTTCCAACTCCCGATTCCCATTCCCCGAAATGGTTAATCGGCTTTTCCGACATTACTGCTTTGCTGTGGAATCAGGCTAAATTGGGCGTTTGGGGCGTTCACGGCCCGATGCTGACAACTTTGGCGGATGAACCGGATTGGTCTGTCGATCGACTTTTTGACTGCATAGAAGGTCGTCCCTTACAATCTTTGCAAGGTAAAGGATGGGGCAGCGGAAAAGCCACCGGGCGGCTGTTTCCTGCGAATCTGACGGTCGCTTCTCATTTGCTCGGAACCCCGTATCAACCGGATTTGACCGGGGTTATTCTCGCATTTGAGGATGTTTCCGAGGTTCCTTACAGGGTCGATCGAATGCTGACTCACTGGCGGATGGCGGGGGCTTTCGCTGGGGTGCGAGGCATTGCTTTGGGACGTTTCAGCCACTGCGAGATTGACCCGAGTATTCCCAGTTTTAGCATTGAAGAAGTTTTGCGCGATCGGCTGGGGGACTTGAATATTCCCATTGTCTCGGATTTGCCCTTCGGGCACGAGGGCGTTAACGCTGCTTTACCGATGGGGATTATGGCAAGTCTCGACGCTGAATCGGGATTGCTGATTTGCGGCGATAAATCGCAACTTTAGATAAGAGATCAACGTCTATAACTTTAACTTGAGATTTTCCACCAGCTAAATAGGGGGGTTAGGTGAGGTTGACACGGTTGGCAGAAATTACATTTAAAATGGATTGTGTATGCAAATGTCGGCGCCAAGAAAGCAAAAAGATTTTAAATTTTTCCAGAGGTTGATATGAGAACGCACAACTTGTTAAACAGTATTGCGGCCACTGTGCTAGTTGCAGGATTGGCACTCACTGGCATTTCGTCTAGTGCAGTTGGCGAACAGATAGGGAATAACGATCGCATAGATGGAGTAATTCGCCGCACTTCCCCGATTTACCGTTTCCGAAATATGTGGGTTCCGGGTTCTCCGACGGAAGAATTGCGCGGCCAAGAATACACATTCAGCGCTCGGGAAGGCGATAACATTGAAGTGTTTTTAGACACAGATACAAGGAGCGGTTTTGCTCCCGTCATGGTGCTGTTTTACGGGAACAACAAACAAGTCGCTTTTACGCAAGACCGTTCTTTTAATTATCAAATTCCCCGTAGTGGCGATTATAAACTGTTAGTGTTAGCAAAAGATGCAGCCAGAGGCGGTAACTACACGCTGGAAGTTGCGGGAATTGATGGGGGCGGCAGACAATCTCGCAATTCGCGGGACGATTGGTACACGAGGCGAGATGACGGTCGATATGACGGTCAATATGACAGAGCACAGCTTCTGCAAGATGATTTTGGCTTGCGGTCTGTTGATTGTCGCGAGAGACGTTCTATGGTGAGAGTAAGGTTTGATGATGGAAATCAAGACTCGACTTACTGCGCTGTCCCGACTAGAAACTTTCCGGCGGGAGATTATTATTACAATTCGCGGACTAGAGATTTAGATTCGGCGAGGCGGAATGATAGTAGATTCGATGCGGGCCGAGATCAATGTCGGGTAGTGGTGGGCGGAGTCTGCGTGACGAGGTAAGTACGTCAAACTGTAGCGCGGAATCAGAAACCGGGTTTCTACGAAGAAACCCGGTTTCTGAGCCTATACACAGGACTTATACACTCCTTTATATACGAGTCGATGTCTGGCTATCGCCTCACTTTCTGTGGCAGTGACAAAATACACATTTGTACACACAACGATTTTGTCAAAAAGGACGATCGCACAGTGGTAAGCTACCAAAGGCATTGAAATATCTAAGGTAGAGAAAAGTTAAAATGTCGGCATTAAATGAAGTTCCCTTGTTGTTGCGGGCAGCCCGCGGCGAAACCCTAGACCGCCCGCCCGTGTGGATGATGCGTCAAGCCGGCCGCTACATGAAGGCTTATCGAGATTTGCGAGAAAAGTATCCCTCGTTTCGCGAACGTTCCGAAATTCCCGAAGTTGCGATCGAAGTTTCCCTTCAGCCGTGGCGCGCGTTTCAACCCGACGGCGTAATTCTGTTTTCCGATATTGTCACACCCATGCCGGGTTTGGGTATTGACATGGACATCGCCGAAGGCAAAGGCCCGATTATCCACTCACCCATTCGCACTCAGCAGCAAATCGACAACCTGCAACCGCTGAACCCGGAAGAAAGCTTGCCGTTTATCAAAACTATCCTGAAATCCCTGCGCGAAGAAGTCGGCAACAAATCCACCGTGCTCGGCTTTGTGGGCGCGCCCTGGACGTTGGCGGCCTATGCCGTTGAGGGTAAAGGTTCTAAGGATTATGCCATCATCAAAAACATGGCATTTTCCGATCCAACTTTACTGCATCAGTTGCTGTCGAAATTCGCCGATGCGATCGCCGTTTACGTGCGCTATCAAATCGACTGCGGCGCGCAAGTAGTGCAAATGTTCGACTCCTGGGCCGGCCAACTCTCCCCGCAGGACTACGACACCTTCGCTTTACCTTACCAGAAGCAAGTATTCGAGCAAGTCAAAAAAACCCATCCCGACACACCGCTAATTCTGTTAGTCACTGGAAGTGCCGGCATCCTCGAACGTATGGCAACATCCGGCGCGGATATCGTCAGCGTCGATTGGACTGTTGACATGGCCGACGCGCGCCGACGTTTGGGCCCGAATATGAACGTTCAAGGAAATCTCGATCCGGGCGTGTTGTTTGGTTCTCAACCGTTTATTCGCGATCGAATTCTTGATACAATTCGCAAAGCCGGTCCTCGCGGACACATCCTCAACTTGGGACACGGCGTCTTACCGGGAACTCCCGAAGATAACGTGCGTTTCTTCTTTGAAACCGCAAAACAAGCCGACAAATTGCTTGCAGTTGCTGCTTAATTTGATTTCGATTGTAGAATTCGATCGAATCCGGTTAATTGCACCTGATATTGGTGGGGATACGGCAATGGCGTATCCCTACCGTGGAAAAAGATTATATAATCGGAGCGAATCCGGTTAATTGCACCTGATAGTTGTAGGACACTCCAAGAGTCCATTAGTGTCAACTTAACGTAAAACCGACCGTCTCTCTTGTTTGTATCAAAGTCTAGATCCCCCCTAACCCCCCTTAATAAGGGGGGGACATGAAGCACTCAAAGTCCCCCTTCTTAAGGGGGATTTAGGGGGATCTGGACTCGAATAAAAGGGATATTCCTCATGGACTTTAGGTTTAAGTTGACACTAATAGGCCATGCCGTCTCCCTACCGTCGAAAAAGCGTCAAATCCTCCCTCTTCCCCTGCGGCAAAATGAACTCCAAAAAAATTTTTGTGACGGGTGCAAGTGGCTGTATCGGTCACTACATGGCCGAAACTTTGATTCAAGAAACAAACCACGAACTTTACTTATTAGTTCGCAACCCAGAAAAATTAAAATTTGACTGGAAAGCCCGCCCCGGCATCCATATAATACAAGGCGATATGCGAGATATCGATCGACACGCCGAACTTCTGCAAACAATAAATGTCGCAATTTTAGCTGCCACTGCTTGGGGAGGGACTCAAGAAGTGTTTGACGTTAACGTAACCAAAACTCTCCGCCTAATTCAACTACTTTCGCCACAGACTTGCCAGCAAGTAATTTATTTTTCAACTGCCAGTATTCTCGGTCGAGACAACAATTTGCTCAAAGAAGCCGGGGAACTGGGGACAGATTATATTCGCTCAAAATACAACTGCATGGTGCATTTGTCAGCCTTGACAAATGTGCCTCCGATTACTGCACTTTACCCCACATTAGTATTGGGAGGAGACGCAGAAAAACCCGTCTCTCACTTGTCATCGGGCTTGCCACTTGTCGCAAAATGGATTGGTTTGATTCGCTGGTTTAAGGCAGATGGCAGTTTTCACTTCATCCACGGCGCAGATATTGCCAAAGTAGTTAATTATTTAGTTGAACATCCGCCGGCTTCCGAGGAACCGCGACATTTTGTGCTAGGAAATCCGGCGATTACAGCTAATGAAGTGGTAGAACAAGCTTGCCAGTATTTGAATAAAAATATATTTTTTCGCATTACTCTGTCACCTTGGCTGGCCGATTTCTTTATTTGGCTGTTCCGAATTCAGGTGGCTGCTTGGGATAGATTTTGCATCAGCTACCGCCATTTTACCTATCAAAATCTTGTGAATCCCGAAAGCATAGGAATGCCGAGTTACTGCGGCACAGTGGCCGATATGTTAAAAACTAGCGGGATTCCGGGCAAAGATTCAAATTAGGGGAGAAGGAAGAGGGAAGTTCGGCAACGGATTATGTAACGGATGTAACGGATGTAACGGATGTAACGGATGTCAGGAATAAGGAAGAGGTTCGAGGGAAGAAGGAATGGGCACCAAACGAGTAATGTAGGGTGATCCGTGCACACCAAATGACTAATTTACTGTTTCAAGTTCTTTTTTGCCTTAATCCTATGCTTTTTAAATGCGATTATCGTCAATTAAGGGTCAAATACGATAAGATATCAGCATTTGCAAACTTTAACAGGGAACTGCAAGCTAAAAATTGCGCTCATTGTGTGTGGCTTAGGGGGTGTCACCCCTCGCCAGATATTTGATCGAGTGCAAGATCGTAATTTTAGCCTTAACATTAAGTCTTGAGAGTCGATCGAACTCTCAAACACGCCAGCCCGATCGCAAGTTGTTTACTGATGTGAGGTTTAACATATAATGCGAGTTCTTCTAGTTTACCCGCTGTTTCCGAAAACATTTTGGTCTTACGAGAAAATTTTAGAATTAGTCGATCGTAAAGTGCTGCTACCACCGCTGGGTTTGGTAACGGTAGCAGCTATTTTACCCCAAGAATGGGAATTTAAGTTAGTCGATCGCAACATCAGACAAATCACCGAAGCAGAATGGGAATGGGCAGAGCTCGTTATTCTGTCCGCAATGATTGTCCAAAAAGAAGATTTGCTAGACATCATTCGCGAAGCAAAACGGCGCGGTAAATCCGTAGCTTGCGGCGGCCCCTACCCCACTTCCGTACCCGAAGAACCTCAAGCAGCGGGCATAGATTACCTGATTCTCGACGAAGGCGAAATCACCTTGCCGATGTTCGTCGAAGCCATAGGGCGTGGCGAAAAAAGCGGAATTTATCGATCGGACGGCGTAAAACCCGATGTTACCACAACCCCCGTTCCCCGCTTCGATTTGCTGGAATTAGACGCCTACGACTCGATGTCGATTCAATTTTCCCGAGGTTGTCCCTTCCAGTGCGAATTCTGCGACATCATCGTCCTCTACGGTCGCAAACCCCGCACCAAAAATCCCCAACAATTGATAGCAGAATTAGACTGTCTCTACAACTTGGGCTGGCGGCGCGGCGTGTTCATGGTAGACGACAACTTTATCGGCAACAAACGCAGCGTCAAACTGTTGCTAAAAGACTTAAAAGTTTGGCAAGAAGAACACAAATTCCCGTTTACTTTCAACACAGAAGCATCCATCGATTTAGCCCAAGACCAAGAATTGATGGACATGATGGTTGCTTGCAATTTCAATGCAGTCTTTCTAGGGATTGAAACTCCCGATGAAGAAAGCCTGCAAATGACGAAAAAATTCCAAAATACCCGCAATTCCCTGATCGAATCCGTAGAGTTAATTGCCAAATCCGGTTTGCGAGTAATGGCCGGATTCATCATCGGATTTGACGGCGAAAAACCCGGTGCCGGTCAGCGGATTGTCCAGTTTGCCGAAGCAGCCGCCATTCCGAGCACAACCTTTGGAATGCTGCAAGCTTTGCCGCACACTGCGTTGTCTCACAGACTAGCAAAAGAAGGGCGGTTGCGCGACAAATCTGGCAACCTCAACCAGACTACTTTGATGAACTTTATCCCGACGCGGCCTCTCGAAGATATTGCCCGCGAATATGTCGAGGCATTCTGCGAAGTGTACGATGCTGAGAAATATTTAGACCGGACTTATCGCCATTTCTTGATGTTGGGTGCACCTACAGCAAATATACCTGCAAGAATTCCCAGTTGGATCGATTTGCGAGCATTGCTAACTGTGGTTTGGCGGCAAGGAGTCAAGCGCAAAACTCGGTGGAAGTTCTGGCATCATTTGTTCAGCATTCTCAAGCGCAATCCTGCGGTTTGGGATCATTATTTAACAGTGTGTGCTCACAACGAGCATTTCCTGGAATACCGCCAGATTGTGCGGGATGAAATCGAAGCTCAATTAGCCGACTTTTTGGCTAATGAGTCTCAAACTGTATATCAAGAACCTGTTGCTGTTGAGGAAAAGCAAGTGCAAGCGGTTTAGGGTTGGAGAATTCCACCGCAGATAAACGCAGACAAACGCAGATGAATGTAAGATTGTCTGCGTTTATTTGGTTTTTAATCTCGTTTCCAGGTTCTGGCTGGAAATGTCATATCCTGCGGCTCAGCAACCTCTTGAGAGCAGGCGAGAGAGCCTCCCGAAGCATTCCCAGTTTCTGACTGAAAACTTGAAATACTACTATTGGCGGGAGCAGTTATTTCGGCAGATAGAGGCGCGATCGCCCGCAGTTATGAAAATCTAATTACAAGATAAAAAATATCAAAATAGCGATCGCCCTCAACCCGCCATGCTAGGAACCAATCAACTCAGAACAGCCGCTCTCTTAGGACTTCTAAGCGGCCTTCTCGTTTTAGGAAGTTATTATTTAATCGGCAACGAGCAAGGACTTTACATCGGTTTAGCGCTAGCCGCCTTCTCAAGTTTTAGCTCTTGGTACTATTCCGACACCGCCGCGTTAATGGCTTACCGCGCTCAGCCGATCGCCCGCAGCGAAGCACCAGAAATCTACGATATGGTAGCATCGCTGAGCGAAAAAGCCCAAATTCCGGTGCCGAAAATATTTCTAGTTCCCACTCAATCTCCGAACGCATTCGCAACAGGAAGAGACCCGGAACACGCGACAATAGCAGTTACTGAAGGCATCATCAAGCTGCTTTCCCGCGAAGAATTGGAAGGGGTTTTAGCGCACGAACTTACCCACATCCGCAACCGCGACACACTCACTCAAGCAGTTGCAGGCACAATTGCCGGTGCGATTACATTTGTCGGGCGAATTCTGACTTTTGGAGCGCTTTACGGCCCGGTAACGCGGGACAGCAGACAAGGCGCGAATCCGTTTGGTTTGCTGTTTTTAATCATTTTAGCACCGCTATCAGCAACCGTAATTCAATTGGCGATTTCTCGGACGAGGGAATTTGCAGCCGACAGCGGTGCGGTGGAAATTACCAATAACCCGATCGGCTTAGCAAACGCCCTGCAAAAATTGGAGAAACTGGGTCATGAAATTCCCATGCACGGCAATCCTGCGATGTCGCCGCTGCTGATTGTGAATCCTTTTTCGACTAAAGGTTTGCAGTCACTTTTCCGCACTCACCCGCCGACAGAGGAGCGGATTCAACGCCTTTTGGAAATCGCGCAGCAGCAGCAAGGTACTCCAGTTATGGCTTACGTGCCCGGAATTTAATCGGTCAAAAATGCAGCAACAATATTTAGAAACCCGGTGTTTTGAAGCAGCCGGGTTTATGTTTGTTTGTAATGCTCGCTGTATGAAGCGACTAATTCTTAGATTTCGATAGGTGAATGGCGATCGCTTTTTCCGTAAATATCGGACTGTGATTTCGATAGGTAAAGGGCGATCGTTTTGGCCGTAAATATCGCACAGTTTTGTCTTTACTATGAGGCGTGATGCCTTTATTGAAAGGATTTACCCCACGCAGCAATTCATCAGGCTTGTTCTTTAAGTCCGGTGATGCTAGTAGTGGTCTATAAACTTCAGCTTCATAGGGCTTCCAAACATATCCGAGACTGAACGATTGAAAAACCGAAGATGCTCCCGTTGCTTGCCAAACAGCTTCAGCTAAAACCAATCCAGGAAAAGCCAAGCCAGGCTCTTCAATCAATTCGCTGTAGGTTCTAAACTCATCTACTTCCATACCAACTAAAGCATACCGAAACGGTGGAGCAAACCGCAAACGTAGATACAGAAATCTACCTATTTCCGTCATTAAATAAGCACTTTCTGGAGTATCAATGCCAATCTCACTGATCCCACTTGGACAAACTCGACACCACCAATTTTCTTCTATATCCTGAAAAATTTCTGCCCGACATTGGGAAACTCTACCGTTTGAGAGCACGTAGAAACTTTTATTGAAATATTGAGCAAATTGCTGTGCTTCCGATTGCTTTGTGCCACATTCAGCCGATAAGCTAAACACCCATGCCATTGCTGTTCTCCCGTTGAGTAAATTAAACTATCAAACTTTCTTCCATTCGCTCTGTGTCTGGGCCAGGGCTGCTTCATATTTCTCTAAAAGCATTGTAGCGCTTGGCAAAATACTGACATGAGTTGGACTATCTTGCACAGCTTCAATATCTCCGACGATCTTGCTGTCGTCAATCTGCCAAAGAGGATCTTTTCCTGTTCCGCCAAATTTTGGGGGTTTGCGGGATTGTGGTAAGCCTTCGATAGAGAGGGATACAGACATTCCTTTTGTGTTTCTAATGGCTACAGTGACAGACTCCTCTGAAGACTTGCGTTCTGTTTCTGGTAGTAAATAACCTTGTTCATCCAACCAGCCTTTGGGCACTTGCTCAACCTCAATGTCACTACTGGGTCTGACTCCCAGTCGCCGGGCGTTGGGCCCAATTTTGGGTTTACCGTTTTCTTCTGTCATGCCTCGATAATAGAGTCTTGCCATTAGCCTTTTATCTGCCCAACTCGATCGCCAGACCAATCATAATGTAATTGCTGCATTGGTTGGATGCGATCACTCTTTGTTTTTGCAGCTAATTCGTGAGATGTCACTGCTCATTTATTTTGATTTGAGTATCAGGGAGAGCACCCTATGATTGCTCTCCCTTAATACGATTACTTGCGATCGCACAAACGCGGGTTTGTCCGTTTGCCGTTGTCTGTTTCAGTCGGCTCATTGTGGAGTGCGATCGCAAAACGCAGATGATTTGGAACCATCTGCGTTCATCTGCGGTTTAATTAAACCCTATTAAACTCAAGCCGCAACCTTATCTAAAGGCCGCACTTGACGGAGGAATTCGCGAAGTGCATCACCTTCCACCACCTCAGTTTCCAACAGTTTCTGCGTAATTGTTTCCAACAATTCCCGATTTGCTTTCAGAATATCCAAAGCTTGCTGATGTGCAGTTTCGACAATTTCCTTCACTTCTTGGTCGATCGCCTCAGCAGTCTGAGCACTTACCGCACGGCGGGCATTTCCCATACCATCGTTGAGGAACATTGATTGTTGACCTCGATCGTAAGCTAGAGGCCCCAACACCTTACTCATCCCGTAAGTTGTCACCATCCGTTCAGCTAAATCCGTCGCCCTTTGCAAGTCGTTGGAAGCGCCAGTAGTAATGCTACCAAACACCACTTCCTCAGCAGATCGCCCGCCCAACAAAGTCGCAATTTGACCCCGCAACTCCGACTCATCTAACAAGAAACGGTCTTCAGTCGGTAACTGCAAAGTATAACCCAAAGCAGCCATACCGCGAGGGACGATCGAGATTTTCGCAACTTCGCCATTACCAGTCATCAGAGCACCCACCATTGCGTGTCCGACTTCGTGATAAGCAACGATCGTTTTCTCTTTTTCATTGAGCACGCGGCTTTTCTTTTCCAAGCCAGCCACGATGCGTTCAATCGCCTCTGCAAAGTCTTCCTGTGCTACAGTTAGGCGTTTGTTGCGTGCCGCCAACAAAGCAGCTTCATTCACCAAATTTGCCAAATCTGCGCCGGAAAAACCGGGGGTACGAGTGGCGATCGCCTTCAAATTAATATCCGGGCCCAACTTCACTTTTTGAGCGTGAATGTTCAAAATTTCTTCGCGGCCAGATAAATCCGGGCGATCGACTAAAACTTGGCGATCGAAACGGCCAGGGCGCAACAAAGCAGCATCCAAACTTTCTGGGCGGTTCGTTGCAGCCAGCACAATTACCGTAGTATTGCCCGCCGCAAAACCGTCCATTTCAGTTAATAATTGATTGAGAGTTTGTTCGCGTTCGTCATTCCCGCCGAAGCTAGCGTTACTGCTACGAGATTTGCCGATCGCGTCCAATTCATCAATGAAAATAATACAAGGAGCCTGTTTCTTAGCCTGCTCGAATAAATCTCTAACTCTTGCAGAACCAACACCTACAAACAGTTCCACAAACTCCGAACCGGAGATGCTAAAAAACGGTACGCCAGCTTCACCAGCCACTGCTTTTGCTAACAGAGTTTTGCCAGTTCCCGGAGGCCCGACTAACAGCACGCCTTTCGGAATTCGCGCGCCAATTGCCGTAAATCTGTCAGGGGTTTTCAGGAATTCAACAACTTCGACTAATTCAGTTTTAGCTTCTTCTACTCCAGCCACATCAGCAAAAGTAATTTTCGCCGATTCGCCTTCTACATAGACCTTAGCTTTGCTTTTGCCGAGGGAGAGCGCACCCTGAGGCCCGCCACCCTGCCTGTTCATGAAAAATTGAAAAATCGCCACAAAAATCAGCGGCGGAACCACCCAGCTTAAAACACTCCCGATCCAGCCATTTTTGGCAGGGGGAGTTGCCGCAAATTCAACGCCTTTTTCTTGCAAAAGTTTAGGAAGTTCCAGGTCAAAAATCGGCGTAGTTGACAGCACTTGACCGGGTTGGTCTCCTTCGCCTTTTAGTTGGTAGCGAATTTCATTTTGGCCTACCGAAGCTCGGACTACATCTTGTTCTTGAACCTGATGGACGAACAAGCTGTAAGGCACTTGGGGAATTTGGGGGCCGAACAAATTCGGTAAAAAGATGTTTGCCAACAGGAACAAACTTGAGAGCAATAACAAGACATTGCTAATTTGTCGAAAACGAGGTGGTTGGGGCTGGTCTTTAATGGCCATTGATAGCTGTCATCCTTTGATTTAAAGCAGTTTTATTCATCTATTTTCTCATTAACTAGGCAGACAATGTTAAGCGGATTTCCTCACTTTCTCGGGTGGGTTAACCCGCTAGCACGGATTTGCTATTATTAACAATGCTTTTTTTAACGAACCGCGAAGATGCTACGGACACGAAGGAAGAGAAGAGCGTTATAGTATGTAGGGTGCGCCGAAGATCACCGAATATTTATGCCGCTTCTGGGTTTAATTGAATCATTTCCCAAGTAGTATAAGTGCCGATCGCACCCCAAATCACGTAAGGCAAAAGTAACAAAGCCGCGGTTTGAGAAATCGGCAACACAGCCAACGTCAACACAGATCCCACAATCTCGCCAGCCCCTCCCAAAATTGTCCCTACTTTGAGACTTTTGGCTCTGAGAGTAGCAGGAATATAAGCAACTGTGACAATTTCTAAAAGCAAGTACAAAGCCATCAGCAGCCAAGTTTTAACGCTCCCTGGCTCCTGTTCCCACACGAAAGTAGCGCTGCCGGCCCCGCAAGCAAAAATCACCGTCCAAATTAATGGAATAGCAGGCTCAAAAAACATCCAATCCGGTCTTTGAAGTTTGACGGCCCAGTTAATATCGCGGAGTTTAAAAAACAGAGTGCCGAAGGCGACTGAGAAAGTCACGCCGCCGATAATCATCCAAGATTCGATCATGGTTTTCAACTTTCAAATTGCTCGATCGCTCATTAACTTGATCGTGTCAAATCCAAGCCGAACTTAGATCCGCCTTTAGTAATAACTTTTGTAAAGCCCGATGCAATTATCGCTAACCGCCAGACAAATTCTTAGCAAACTCTTCACGTCCAGACACCAAATTAGCTGGAATTCCGTTCGGGTAATTTTGCGCGATTAAAGCTTGCAACTTTTCAACTCGGTTTTCAGGGTTGGGGTGAGAACTCAAAAACTCCGGTGGCGCTTCGCCCTTCCTAGCGGCACCGAGAATTTGCATCACCTCAACAATAGCTCTAGGATCGTAACCCGCCTCCGTCATAAACCGAAAACCGAGCCGATCGCTCTCAAGTTCATCAGACCTACCGTACCGCAAACCGACAACTTGATTGACAGCTTGAGCAATTAATGCTGCCTGCTGGCCGCCCCCGCGCTCGTCGCTAGTAGCCACCCCAACCGCCGTTACCAAAGCCCTGCCCAACTGCTGCTTTGCCAAGTGTTCCGCACCGTGCCGGCCCACCACGTGACCGGCCTCGTGCCCCAGTACAGCAGCCAACTGAGCCTCGGAATTCAGGCGCTGCAGAAGTGCGGCGGTAATGAAAACTTGTCCCCCCGGTAAAGCAAAAGCATTGACAGTTTGGGGGTCTCGCAGCAGGTGGAATTCAAACGGATAACCCGCTTGTTTCGCCGCCGAACTGTTGACAACTCGTTCGCCGACTCGATCGATATACTGCTGAATACTCTCGCTGGGATAAAGCCCCCCGTGCTTGGCGGCCATTTGATCTCGCGCCTGCAATCCCAAAACTATCTCTTGGCGGGGAGAAAGCTGCACCCGCTGTCTCTCTCCAGTTACCGGATTTTGTACGTCGTTTGTAAAATAGGTAATTGCCCCAAAAAATGCCATTAACAGCCCGATCGCGGCCCTGAATAAAAATTTTGTCACAGACTTTTACCTAAAAAGTTTCGCGATTAGAATACTAGGGTGACAGCTACCTCCACATCTGTCTGAAGTATCAAGAATGGAAAGTTGTTAGAGTTTTTTGAGATAATTTGCCAACAAAGCTTTTTTTAACGAACCGCGAAGGCGCGAAGGGCACGAAGGAAGAGAAGAAGAGAAGAAGATAATAGAAGAAGGTTATAGTTATTAAATCGGTTAAATCTGTTGAATCGATTACACAATCCGTTGCCGAACTTCTTTCGCAATATGTTTCAAGCTACCCGCCGCCGCCTCGCTATTTGGTACACTGCCGTTACTGCTGTATTGTTACTTGTATTCGCCACTGGTTTCTATTTCTACGTCCGCACTACTTTGATCGATCGCATTGATGACACCCTCAATCATGTTGTCGAAGTAATAGAGCGAACTCTCGTTATCGAACCGCTAAGTTTCCCTACTATCAAAGATAAAAATAAGTGGCAAGTTAATATTCAAGCCAGTTTTCCAGATAGCACCGATGCAGTAGAAGACGACCACATTGATTTAGAATGGTTCAGTCCTACGGGCGAATTGCTGTGGTCTACATTATTGGAACCGTTGAATATTCCCATTCACGCTAACCGCACCGGCGAAACAGTTTGGATAATTAATAATAAGTTGCAGTCCGATCAAAACTACTCCCTCAGACAAGTAACGCAGCGAGTACAAATCGGACGCCAAGTTCTGGGATATTTGCGAGTCAGCCATCCTTGGTTTGAAGTGACAAAACCCATCCGCCAATTAATTCTCGATTTGATTTTGGGCGCGAGTTTAACTCTAATTTGCGTTGCAGCTATTGGCTGGCTGCTGTCGGGATTGGCGATGGCACCCGTGCGAGAGTCTTACGGGCGTCTCAAACAGTTTACCGCTGATGCTTCTCACGAACTCCGAAATCCGATCGCCACTATTCAAACTAACGTCCAAGTAGCTTTAGCGGAACCGGATATCGAACCGCAGCAGCATCAACAACTACAAGTTATCGAACGCCTCACCCGCCGTTTGGGGCGCTTGGTTGAGGATTTGTTGTTTTTAGCCAGACAAGATAGCGGTATCGTGCAGCAGCAGTGGATTGAGGTTCCTCTCGATGCTTTGCTGATGGAGGTAATTGAAGAACAACAGGCGATCGCCACTACCCAAAATCTCTCTCTTTCTTTGGAAATTGTCGATCTGCCCAACGCTGAGGACAACTTTACACTGTTGGGAGACTGGGATCAATTAGCCCGACTTTTTACCAATCTCGTCAGCAACGCCGTGCAGTACACCCCCTCTGGCGGTCAAATTCAAGTAGAATTGCAGCTTGCAGCTAAAAACAAAAGAAATTCGGCGATGTTAAATCCAGCGCTGCAAATAAAAGTAACAGACACCGGCATCGGAATTTCCGCAGAAGCCCTGCCGCATTTGTTCGATCGATTCTACCGCGCAGATCCCGCCCGCACCCACCGCAGCGCCGCCGGTTCCGGTTTAGGATTAGCCATCGCCAAAGCAATTGTCGAAAATCACCGCGGCCAAATCCGCATTGACAGCCAAGTCGATCGAGGTACCGCCGTTACCGTCACCCTCCCCGCCCACAAATCAGAAGCATCTCACCTCTAAAAATTCCTCTCTTCCCCTCCTCCTCTGCGCCCTCTGCGCCCTCTGCGGTTAAAAAAAAATCTACCCCTCAAGCCTGATTCTTCTTACCTCTGGCCCAAACCCACCTATTAAAATTCAATTCACGCATAGATTAACATGAACTTTGTTGGAAAACCTCGATCGAACTTGTGAGGAGTTATTTATGTTTCGCCACAATCTACCGTTAAAAAAAATCAGCTTGCTAGCAGCCACCTGCGGAGGTTTACTCGTTAGTCTCGCAACACTTTCCCAGGCCGGCGGCCCACCGCCCCAACAAGGAAAACCCGTTTCCCAACCCGCAGAGACTCCCTCAGAGACTCCCGCAGCCACTGAAGAACCCGTCAGCCAACCAACTCCGGCTGCGAGTCCGGGCCTCAGCGGGATGCCATCTACACCCACAGACGCGCCTCCCCGCTTTCCCCTGCCCAGTGCGCGAGTTACGCCTGCCGAAGGCGGGATAGTAATTAAACTGGTGAATACCACCAATGCTGTCATCAATTATCAAATCGTAGGCGTTACCCAGCCGCGCACTCTGGGCGAACAATCGGAAATTTTGCTTCAAACCCTCCCAGTGCCAATCACCCTCACTTACCAGCGCCCAGACGGCGGATTGGTGCTGGTTCGCCCCCAAGCAACCGCGATGCCGGGAATGTTGCAAGTCAGTTTCGGCGCGACAACTGAGGTGGCCGCTGATACAAAATCCCTGGAAATTCAGGAAGATGGGAGAGTATTTGTGAATTAGGTTAATTGGTTGACGGTTGACGGTTGACGGTTGACGGTTGACTGTTGACTGTTGACGGTTGACTGTTATCATTCGTGTCAACTTAAGACTAAAATCCATAATAAATATCGTTTATAGTTGAGTTTCGATCCCCCCTAACCCCCCTTAATAAGGGGGGGAAATAGTGTTCTTACGTCCCCTCTAACTCCCATTAATAAAGGGGAAGAGCATTCAAAGTCCCCCTTAAGAAGGGGAATTTAGGGGGATAGAAACTTCGATACAAACGAGAGATTATACACAGGGTTTTAGTATTATGTTGACACCGATGGGCTGTTAGTAATTCCCAATTTCCAATTCCAAATTCCCAGTCAACCGTCAATCGCCGAGTAACAACGGAGGTAACTTAGTAAAAGGTAAATCCTCGTTGATTGCATCAATTTCTTCTTGTTCTCTTTCGTTGATTTGACCGATATAAGACTTGAGAATTTGGGCCAGACGGTTGTTATAAAATCGGTGCAAACTATAATTTGGCGTAGCTGGAAAGCCGCGCCGTTTTTTGTGCCGCCCGCCGGCACCGGGATCGAAGCTTTGGATGCCCCGATCGATCGCCCATTCGATCGGCGTATAGTAACAAGCATCGAAGTGCAAGCAGTCGATTTCCTGCAAACTGCCCCAATAACGCCCGTACAGTCGATCGCCCTTATACAAACAAAAAGACATACCCACCGGCTGTCTCTCATCTTCCTTGTCGTAGGCGGCTACAAATAAAACTCGATCGCGATAATTGTGGTGCAACTGTTCAAAAAATCGCTTAGTCAGATACTTGCTTCCCCACCAACCAAATTTGTCGCAAGTATTCTCATAAAAAGCATACATTTGACCAAACATGGCTTGGGGAATTTCATCGCCCGTGAGCGTTTTTATCAACAACCCAGCTTGATCGACTGCTTTGCGTTCGCGCTTGATATTGCGGCGCTGGTTGGCATTAAATGCGCCTAAATAATTGTCAAAATTTTGATAGCCTTGATTTTGCCAAATATAGCTGTGGTGCAGCCAACTGCTGAAACCGTGGCGTTCCATTCTTTCTCGCCATTCTGGATCGACATAAAGGAAATTGCAGCCGGAGATATTGTGGCGATCGCAAAAATGGTCGATCGCGCTTACCATTACTCCGGTTAACTCGTCTTCATCTTCTCCCTCGGCAATCAAAAACCGATAGCCTTCAGCCGGAGTAAACGGCGTCATTCCCATCAATTTGGGATAATAGTGAACACCCAAACGTTGGGCTAAATCCGCCCACTGATTATCGAATACAAATTCCCCGTAACTGTGACTTTTGACATAAAGTGGCGCGCAAGCAATCAACTGTTTGTCTCGCCACACAGTCAAGTGATGCGGCAGCCAACCGGTTTTACCTGTCGCACTGCCCGAGATTTCGAGATTGTTAAGCCAATCCCATTCCAGAAAAGGAGTTTTTAGTGGCATCGCCAGGGCATCCCACGACGCCTGCGGGATTTCGCCTATTTTGCTAATCCAGGCTACAGAATATTCAGGTTTTGGCTGTTTCAGCATAGGGAGATTTGAGCGTAGAGCGATCGAACTTCATTTAAGTTAATACAATTATTCGATCGCTGGGAAAGCTGAATGGCAACTGGTGTCAACTGAACCTTGAAACCTCACAAATCTCGCTTTTGTCCGAAACCCGATCCCCCTAAATCCCCCTGGTTGTTGGGGGACTTTGAGTGCCTCCGGTTCCCCCCTTCGTAGGGGCGGTGCCCCCGTGCCCGCCCTTGGCTAGGGGGGATCGGAGGGCTTAATCGTCAAACCCTAGTCTCGGAGTACGTTTGAGCTTCAGTTAGTTCGATCGACCCGATAATGCAAAAATACCTCTTGTCCCACCTGTTTAACCGCCAACAGTTCCAATTTCGGCGCTACATCCGCCAAAAAACCCTCTCCCTCAACAGCCGTCGGTGCATCCGCGCCGCCCAAAATTAACGGGCACACCGTCAGCCAAAGTTCGTCTACCAAGCCTGCAGCCAGCACAGAGGCTACCAGTTTTCCTCCGCCCAGAATCGCCAAGCGTGTGATACCGAAGCTTGCTAGCTGTTGAAACGCATCAATCCAATCAATCTCTCCACCTGCGGTTTTTGCATAGATAATTCGATCGAATTGAGATGTTGCACCATTCTCAATAAGCCTTTTATGAACAGGCAAGATGCCTGTTCCACAAGAAAACTCATCTTTTGTGGAACGGGCATCTTGCCCGTTCTTGAGAATGGTGCCAGATGTGCGATCGAACTTACTGTCTTTTGTCGGGTACGGAGACGGCATTGCCGTTTCCCTAATGTCTTGCCCCGTCAGCAGCCACCGAGGCACCGGTTGCTGGAAAAATCGCAAGTTTGGGTCAAATTGGGACGATCGCGAACATACAATTTGCACAGGTTGTGGGGGCTTCCCTTGCAGTTCCCTCTGTTTGACCAATTCCGGCGAAATCACTCTCATCGTCGTCCCATAAGCCTGTAACGTGCCGTTGCCGAACAAAACCGCGTCGCTTGCTGCTACTTGCTGTTCGAGGTGAGCTTTGTCGTTGGCAGAACCGAATCTCGCGGGCGATCGTACTGCATCTGCAATTTTACCGTCTGCGCTGATCGCGAGTATTACTGTTGCGTGAGGTTCAGTCATGACTTATCAGAATTTCGCAGAACATTTAACTGTAGCAATTCACAACTATTTGTAAAGTTTGTTTTCAACTCGATCGTACTGGTTTTATTTGACGGATAATGTGGGTTTATTTATTTTGCAACCTCAGCGATCGCTCTACCAAAGTATTTACTTTTCTTTACAAACAGCCGACAAAAAACGGCGCGGGAAGTAAAAAATCCGTTGCAGACTTTAAATGCGCCGCGCGATCGACTAGAGTAAAAAAAATGGCTTGATCCGTTTATTCATCGCAAAGGAAAAAAAGCTCATGGTTCAACGCGGTTCTACAGTCCGGATTCTCCGCAAAGAATCCTACTGGTATCAAGAAGTGGGCACCGTTGCTACGGTAGACCAAAGCGGCATTAAATACCCAGTTATCGTTCGCTTTAACAGCGTAAATTATGCAGGCGTCAACACCAACAACTACGCCGAAAGCGAATTAGTGGAAGTGGCAGCACCCAAAGCAAAAGCGAAAACAGGGACTCCAGTAGCTTCCGGCGGCAAACAAACCACGCTCGACGAGAAAACTCGGCAAACCGGCCAGGGTAGCCCCTCGCAGCAGCCGAAAACTACCGCCGACAGCAAAGCGGGCTCCGAAACCCCCGGCACCGTCCAAGGTTCGCCTCAAGGTCAAGGAACAGAACAACGCTAATTGTGCCAGAACTGCCAGAAGTTGAAACTATTTGCCGGGGTTTGAATCAAGCAACCCTCGATCGAGAAATGTTGGGCGGGGACGTGCTGTTAAACAGCACCATCGCCCGCTCAATATCTGCGACCGATTTTTTGACAAAACTCAAAGGAAAGTCGATCGCCCGCTGGTACAGACGCGGCAAATATCTACTGGCAGAACTATCTCAATTCCCTGAAGGAGAAAGGGAGAAAGGGAAAGGGGGAGAATTTAGGGATCGAACTCCAAGCTCTTCCGCTCTTCCTTCTTCCTTCCTCCTTCCTTCAAAAGCCGGCTGGTTGGGCGTTCACCTGCGGATGACCGGGCAACTGCTGTGGGTGAACAGATCCGAACCCCTGCAAAAACACGCGCGAGTGCGGCTATTCTTTGAAGGAAACCAAGAATTGCGGTTTGTAGACCAGCGCACCTTCGGGCAAATGTGGTATGTGCCAGCAGAAACCGAGGTTTCCAGCACAGTCATCGGCCTCAAACTCTTAGGCCCCGAACCGTTTTCCGACGAGTTTACAACAGAATATTTGGCCCGCAAGCTGCACCGGCGGGCGCGACCCATTAAAACAGCTTTGCTAGACCAGGCACTGATAGCTGGTTTGGGCAATATTTACGCAGACGAAACTTTGTTTTTGTCGGGAGTGATGCCTACAACTCTGTGCGCGGATTTGACCGCAGAGCAAATTGGGCGCATCCATACAGCTATTATTCAAGTTTTACAGAAGGCGATCGAATCCGGCGGCACGACTTTTAGCAATTTTCTCAACGTCCAAGGTATCAACGGCAACTACGGCGGCGTCGCTTGGGTGTACAATCGCGCCGGTCAACCCTGTCGCACTTGCTCGACAACCATCGAACGTATAAAATTAGCAGGGCGATCGACTCATTTTTGCCCCGCGTGCCAGCAATAAGCGGAAGACAGAAGGAAGAAGGAAGAAGGAAGAAGGAAGAAGGAAGAACTGATATCTTGCACCATTGTCCATAAGGCTGTCAGGGGCGGGCGGGGCACCCAGCGCCCAAGAATATTGAACTATGGTAGAACAGGTGGGAAATCCTGTTAAGCGAGAATGGTGCCAGATGTCAGAAGAAAGAAGAAGTCCTTTCCAGCCAAATCTAGATTAAAATTTGTATAGTTTTTTAAACTAAACAAAGCAAGTTATGGCAATCAAGAAAGGCAGTATAGTTCGCGCTGTACGCGAAAAATTGGAAAACAGTCTAGAAGCCAAAGCCAGCGACCAGCGCTTTTCCTCGTATATATTTGAAACAAAGGGCGAAGTGATGGATGTTCGCGGCGACTACGCCTTCGTCAAATTTGGCAAAGTACCCACCCCCAATATTTGGCTGCGGGTAGACCAACTCGAAGATTTTAACTAACTCACCAAAACTAAACATCACTGTTCTTAATGTAGCGAAGGGTGCACACCGCGCACCTTTCCCCAATTAAGCTCATTGCTCAAATCTAAAATCTAAAATCTAAAATCTAAAATCTAAAATCCAATGAATTCTCCATCAAACCGCGTATCAATTATTGGTGCAGGCAAAGTCGGCAGTACGTTAGCCCAGCGAATTGCTGAGAAAAATCTGGCAGATGTAGTATTGCTAGATATTGTGGAGGGTTGGCCGCAGGGCGTTGCTTTGGATTTGATGGAAGCCAGGGGAGTGGAACGCCACGATCGCCAAATTGTCGGTACAAATGATTATAGAGATACCACCAACTCAAATATTATAGTAATTGCCGCCGGAGTGCCGCGCAAACCCGGTATCAATCGGGAAGATTTAATTAAAATCAATGCTCGAATTGTCACCGAAGCCACAAAACAGGCGATCGAGCATTCTCCCGAAGCAATCTTAATCACAGTCACAAATCCCCTAGATATCATGACTTATTTAGCTTGGGAAGCAGCGGATTTGCCCAAACACCGAGTCATGGGTATGGGGGGAGTTCTCGACTCCGCCCGCTTTGAAACTTTTATAGCAATGGAATTGGGCGTTTCAATTGCTGAAATCAATGCAACTGTCATCGGTTCTCACGGCGATTTGATGGTTCCTTTACCCCGCTATTCTACTGTCAACGGTATTCCCATCAATCAACTTATGGATGCTGGGGCGATCGATCGACTCGTACAGCGAACTCGCCACGGCGGCGCAGAAATTGTAGAATTGATGAAGACTGGTAGTGCTTATTTTGCACCCGCATCTGCTGTCTGTTTGATGGTAGAATCTATTTTATTTAATCAGTCGCGACTCTTGCCTTGCTGCGTTTATTTGCACGGCGAATACGGCCTGCAAGATATCTTTTTAGGAGTGCCCTGCCGCTTGGGATCTCAGGGAGTCGAACAAATAGTGGAACTCGAACTCAGCGATACTGAAAGAGCAGCCTTTATCGAGTCGGGCAAATTGGTTGCCCAAAATATTGAGGAAGCCAGGGCCATACTGAAAAAGGCTTCTTAAGTTTGTAGCAGTTCGTCGCTCAAAGCAGCCTGATCGCCACTTCAATATAATAACTTATATTGAGTATGACAGTGCGCTCGCTCGGTCTGAAATAGGCTTATTGGCTCTCAATCGCGATTTTATAAATATCATTGAAAATGCTTTTTATGCTGCATTTTAAAAGCAGAAAAATGGCAGCAAGGAACCGAGCGCTAAACTGAAAGTTTTATATCAACTCCGGTAGCATCGGAATTAATATTACCTGCAGTCAGGAGACGGCTTGGCCTAAGTCCCTACAATTAATCGGGGTAGGGACGGCCAAGCCGTCTCCTCGGTATCATTCCGATACAACCGGAAACGATATTATCCAAAATTTGGTAAAAATGCCAAAACTGGCAAAAGCACTTGAACTTTTTCTCCGCGAAAACAACCTCGGAATTTCTCTAAAAAGCCAAGAAAAAATTTAGCCTTTCTTTACTACTAAACCGACAGCAGAAGCCCTCGGTTTTAGATTGTCTCTGACTCGCGATATTATTGTCCGACAGCAGGGTGGCACTTTAAATATACAAAGCGCAATGCGAGTTTATACGCAATTTATCATTACTTCGCCCAAACTTTAATCCTCGCGATCCCCATTTCTGTTCATCAAGCTTGAAAGACCTTGACTTTAGTCAAAAATGTGATACCCTAAATCTTAGTATTATCTAAAAATTTCTACACTTCTCAAAAAATGCAAAAATTGGGTAAAAACTGTTCGTAAAGCGAAGCTATCCCGAACCCGGGTGCGTTCGGTGAAGGGTAGGGAATCGCCCTTGAGTTCAGCCAATTTAACCATACTCTGCAACTACCTCAAGTGTTTAACTTAAAACTGATCTCTGCTGCGGTGGATTTTAATAAGTTTAAAAAATCAAATCGATAGCATAAAACAATTAGAAAGCCAGTAAAATTCTCTAAAATATCGGATTGCCCGAAAGTCTGTATTAAATTTAATTTAGGACAGATAAATCGAGAATTAGCGAAAACCATAGAAAAGGCGAGCGCCTAACTTTAAACAAATTTTCATACAGGCGCTCCCAACAGGATATTCGATCGCCCAACCAAGGAAACCATAGATCGAGTTGGCCGTAATAATAAAAAGGTGACAATTGCAACCGAAGGCGAGCGAAAAAAATGTCAAAATTAGTCAGGATGCTCCCCAGGAGCCTGGCATGAAAGGCTGTTTCTTGTTTCCACTTTCGGAACTTCCCTGACTTAATTACCTTAAGAAACCGGGTTTATGTTTAAGCTTGGTTGCCATTCTTCTCAATAATTGCCAATTTATTAAGTAACAAATTATGCCATTTTTTAAGTAAAAATACAGGAGCTAACATGGTCAATTGACCATTCAATCTAGAAAAAATACGGAAATGCAGCGTGAGTAGCTGCTAAGTGCTAGCAGAAGGAGGAGAATATGTTCTTTGCCTTTTTGAGTTACCAGGCTCAACTTGCAGAGCGCTATTGAGATGCCATCAACCTTGA
The DNA here is from genome assembly GCF_036705345.1 of Microcoleus sp. B3-D2. NCBI lineage: Bacteria > Bacillati > Cyanobacteriota > Cyanophyceae > Oscillatoriales > Microcoleaceae > Microcoleus > Microcoleus sp. B3-D2. Next base: position 32,410 of record NZ_JAUBUG010000002.1, on the reverse strand, counting down.
TAACAAACCGCAAAATAACTAAAGAAAAAGCATTATGTTTCATGAATACCTGTATCACGAAGTCAGCAACCTGCGCGAGAAACTAGCTCACCTAGAAAGAGAAACGCAGTCTCAAACCTGGTTCAAAAAGCTGCAAGCGCTGATGGGAGTTATTAGCAAAATTCGTGAATCCCTAGACTTAGAAACAATATTCAAAATCACAGCCACCGAAGTTCGGCAACTCCTAAATGCCGATCGAGTCGCCGTCTACCGCTTTCTTCCCGAATCCGAATGGAATGAGGGCGAAGTAGTGTCCGAAGACGTACTGCCCCAATACAGCCCATCTTTGGGAGCAAGAGTCAGCGACTACTGTTTCGGCGAACAATTTGCCGCCAACTATGCCAAAGGATACGTTCAAGCAGTCACGGACATTTACAAAGCCCGGTTGAGTCCTTGTCACCTCAAAATCCTCAAGCGATTTCAAATCCGAGCCAACTTAGTCGTACCGCTGCTGCAAGGGCAACACCTGTGGGGATTGCTGTGCATTCACTCCTGCGGTCAACCCCGCCAGTGGCAAGAAGACGAAATCGAATTTGCCAGACAAGTAGGCGACCATTTAGCAGTTGCCATCCACCAAGCCGAACTGCACTTGCAAACCCAGAGGCAAATAGCAGAAATCGAAGCGGCACAGCAGAAACTCCGCGACAGCGAGGAAAAATATCACCAAATTCTCGATTCGATCGGCGATATGGTATTAGTCAAAGGCCCCAAATCCAAAATTGTTTGGGCAAATCAAGCGTTCCGCGACTATTACGGCATGACTGAAGAGGAACTTCAAGACATAGTAGACGCACCTTTCGCCGATACCGACAATACTCTCCAGTACATCAAAGATGACGCCTTCGTATTTGAAACCGGACAGACTCTGCAAATTTCCGAAGAACCGGTGACGCGCTACGACGGAGAAGTGCGGCTGTTCAGCACCGTCAAAACACCGATTCGCAACGCAGACGGCCAAATCGTCATGACTGTCGGCGTCTCCCGCGACATGACGGAACGCAAAAAAACAGAAGAAGCCGTCAAAGCCAGCGAAACCAAATACCGCAGCCTGGTAGAAACATCTCAAGACATGATTTGGTCGGTCGATGCTTTAGGACGCTATACCTTCGTCAACCCAGCAGTTAAGTACATCTACGGTTACGAACCAGAAGAAATGATCGGTAGGCCCTTCTCCGACTTTGCGACACCAGAACAAAGCCAGAAAGATTTAGAAGTTTTCGCCCGCCTGTTTGCCGGAGAATCAGTTTTCCAGTACGAAAGCACCCACATCGCCAAAGACGGTAGCATGAAACATTTGATGTTTAACGCGATCGCCCTGTATGACGAAACCGGAAACTTCCTCGGCACCACCGGCACAGCCACGGACATTACCGATCGCAAGCGCGCAGAAGCAGCATTGCAACACGCCAACGCAGAACTAGAACGCAGAGTAGAAGCACGCACGGCAGAACTGCGCCAGACTTTTGCCGCCCTCACGGCTAGCGAAACCAAGTTTCGGACGATCGCGGCCACCATGCCCGGAGCCCTGTTCCAGTTTTGCAACCGTGACGGAGTTTGGCGCATTGACTACATGAGCGATCACATCGAACATCTCATCGGCATCACAGCAGCAGAAATGATGCGAGACATGAATACATTCATTTCCCGCGTCCACCCCGAAGACTTGGAAGGCTACATCGCTTCGGTGAACAAGGCCATAGAAAACCTCTCCCTGTGGCACTACGAAGGGCGGTTAGTCAAGCCCGACGGTGAGATTCGCTGGTGGCAGGGCGACTCCATGCCCACCCGCAGCGAGAACGGCGAAATCGTATTTTGCGGCGTATTGTTCGACATTACCGATCGCAAAGTTGCCGAAACCGCCATCCGCAACAGCCAGCGGCAGCTCAAAGAAGCCCAGAGACTCGCCCACGTCGGCAATTGGGAACTCGACGCATCCACCGAAACCCTCACTTGGTCGGAAGAACTCTTTCGCATCTTCGGGCTCGAACCGGCCCCCATCGCGCCCAACATAGCCGAACAGGTAGCTCTGATTCATCCAGAAGATTTGGAATTGTGGCAAACTCAAGTGCAGCAGGGGCTCGCAACAGGCATCCCTTTTGAGTTTGACTTTCGCCTTTACCGTCCCGACGGCATCTTGCGACACGTGAACGCCGTAGGCAGAGCCGAAACCGATGTGAACGGCAATGTGGTAAAACTGTTCGGTACGGTGATCGACATTACCGATCGCAAAGCCGCCGAAGCAGCCCTGCGACAAGCAGCCGCCGAGTTGGAAGACAGAGTGAGCGATCGTACGGCCGAACTTTCCCAAGCAGTCACCCAATTAGAGCAAGAAATTGGCGATCGCAAACAGGCAGAAGCAGCGCTGCAAGTTTCCGAGCAAAACCTGCGAACCATATTTAACAATGTCTACGATGCTATCTTCATTCACGATTTAGAAGGAAACATTCTCGATGTCAATAATCGAATGTTAGAAATGTACGGAGTTACCCCCGAACAAGCAACAAAATTATCAACTAAAAATGACTATTCAAGTGGCGACAATCCCATTGAACAAATGGGAGAACTTTGGGAAAGAGTATTAGCCGGCGAAACAGGTCGCGTGGAATGGAAAGCGAGGCGTCCCAACGACGGTTCAACTTTTGATGCAGAAATTGCCCTGTCCCGAATTCATCTCAACGGCAATCTCAGGGTCATTGCCAACGTCCGAGATATTAGCGATCGCAAACAGGCAGAAGCAGAACTGCAACAGGCTCAACAGTTTATGGAATCAGTGCTCAACACCATACCCGTCGCAGTAGTTGTCAAGGAGGCCCAAGAACTGCGGTTTGTACTGTGGAACCCAGTCGCCGAACAGGTGCTCGGTTACAGTTCAGCAGAAGTTATGGGCAAAAAGGACTCCGACGTTTTGCCCAGAGAACAAGGCGATTTTGTCACCGCCAAAAACCGGGAAGCGCTCGCCAGCGGGCAAATTGTAGACATTCCCGAAGAACTGATTCAAACAAGAGAAGGCGATACTCGCATATTTCATACGAAGAAAACCGCAATTCTCGATGCGGATGGCAAACCGCAATATCTATTAGTTGTCACTGAAGACATTACCGATCGCAAGCAGGGAGAAATTGCCTTGAGGCAATCGGAAGCCCGACTCAGACAGCAGGCCGATCGAGAAAAATTGCTCAACAACCTCACGGCTCAAATCCGCAATTCCCTCGACTTCGACAGCATCGTTACAGTCGCAGTTAAGGAAATTCGCGCTTTCCTGCAGATCGATCGTTGCAATTTTGCCTGGTATCGCGACGACGGAGAGGAGCCTTTCTGGGAAATTATTAAAGAATCTCGCCTTCGGGAACTTCCCGATTTAACAGGTAGCTATCAAGCTTCCGACTTCGGTCCTGTGGGAGAAAAAGTATTGCAGATGGAAATGCTGCGGGTGGATGATGTCGAAACAGTCGCAGATCCTGTTTGGAAACAAATCGTTCGATCGATGGGCTACCAATCTGTATTAATCATTCCCATGCAGGCACTTTCTGGGGTAATAAGTGCAGTTAGCTGCTGCTCCTGCTGTTCTGTGCGGCCCTGGAGCGACAGCGAAGTAGAATTGTTGCAAGCGATTACAGTTCAATTGGCGATCGCTCTCAACCAAGCCGATCTTTACGCTCAAACTCGCAATAAAGCTCTCGAATTAGAACAAACCTTGCAGCAATTAACTAGCACTCAATCGCAGTTAATTCAAAATGAAAAAATGTCGAGTCTCGGTCAACTTGTGGCAGGAGTCGCTCACGAAATTAACAACCCAGTTAACTTTATTTACGGCAATCTCACCCACGCTAACGACTATACTCAAGACTTACTACACCTGATCGAACTTTACCAAAATCACTATCCCGATCCAGTCCCGGAAATTCAAGAGGAAGTAGACACTATTGAACTCGACTTTCTGATGGAAGACCTGCCAAAGTTGCTTTCTTCAATGAAAGTCGGTGCAGACAGAATTCAACAAATTGTTGCTTCTCTCCGCACATTTTCCCGCATGGACGAAGCGGAAATGAAAGCAGTCAACATCCACGACGGCATAGATAGCACCCTGATGATTTTGCAGCACCGGCTCAAAGCTAAACACAATCATCCAGAAATTGAGGTGATTAAAGAATACGGTCAACTGCCCTTAGTAGAATGTTATGCCGGACAGTTAAATCAAGTATTTATGAACATCTTGAGCAATGCTTTGGATGCTTTGGAAGAACGGGATCTGCGCCGTTCTGCTGAGGAAATGCGGGAACAGCCGAGCCACATCCGCATCCGCACTGAAATATCGCCAGCGGGCAAGGTAATTATTCGGATTGCTGACAACGGGCCGGGAATACCGGAGGCGGTCGGCACTCGCCTTTTTGACCCGTTTTTTACCACTAAACCTGTGGGTAAAGGCACTGGGATGGGCTTGTCAATTAGCTATCAAATTGTTACAGACAGACACAATGGGTCGCTGAAATGCAGTTCTTCACCGGGAAAGGGTACAGAATTGACGATCGAGATTCCCCTCAAAGCTAATTGTTAATGGGGAATTGGTAAGTTGTAATATCAAATCCGTTAGCATCGGAATGGTAAATTCGAGTTGACGGTTGACTGTTGACTGTTCACTGTTCACGGCGTCAACAGTCAACCGTCAACAGTCAACATCATGTATGAGTGTAACCGGAAATGATATAATTGGCAATTGGCAATTGCGAAAGCGTTACTGTGCGTCAGTTTTGTAATTGTCAACCATATCAAATCCGGTAGCATCGTCCTGATAAAATCCAGTCCACAGTCAACAATTACCGACAATGCAACCGGAATGGATCTAATTCATCTGCGTTAATCTGTGTTTATCTGCCATCATCTGCGGTTTTAAAAAGAGAATTTCTCGGGCCGGTGCATCAGTTTTGAGATTGTGAGTTTGTAGCAAAAAGGTCTTCACGGGGTGACGCACCATTGACCAATCTGTACCTCACTCAGTCCATAATTTCTATTTTACCGAGATTTATCAGCATTTCGGTCACGGTGGAACTGTCCAAAGGTTTAGAAAACCAATATCCCTGAGCTAATTCGCAGTCGAGTTCTCGAAGCTGTGCTAACTGTTCGCCTGTCTCTACACCTTCGGCGATCGCATTCAATCCCAAGTTGTGAGCCAAAGTTACGATCGCCCGCACAATCTGCAAAGGCTGACCCCCGTCGTCACCATTTTCGCCAGCCCCCAAGCGGCTCACAAAAGATCGATCGATCTTCAGTGTATCCAGCGGAAAACGGTGCAAGTAACTCAAAGACGAATAGCCAGTACCGAAATCGTCGATCGACAATCGAATATTTCTAGCTTTTAATTCGGCTAGCACAATATTGGCTTTCTTCACATTTTCCACGATCGCGCTTTCAGTAATCTCCAATTTTAAACAGCTCGGATTGCAGCCCGTTTCTGCTAAAATTTCATCGATTTCCTCGATTAAATTCGGCATACCTAACTGTTTAGGAGAGAGATTGACGCTCATTGTTAATTGCGAAGGAGCAATAATTGGTAATTTAAAATTCGGAATTGGTACCTGGGAAGCTGTACTGAACGTAGCCGAAGTATTGGTAATTGGGAATTGGGAACTGGTAATAGAGGAGTGGAAATCGGTAATCGGGAATTGGTAACTGGGAAGTGGTAATTTTTTACCGATTCTTTCTTCCCTGTGACCAATACTGGGGCTACGCTCACTAAAAGTTCCGTGTTGTTCATTCCCTGTAACAGATACATCAGTTAAATCCCCTACATTGCCCGTTGCCATCTTCCCTGTTGTTACCGTGACCGAAGTCGAAGCGCCTTCTTCCTTATGGTTACGCTGAGCGACTTGCCCTGAGTGAAGCCAAAGGGAGTCGAAGGACCTTATTCCGACTTCCATTGGACTTCTTCTCTGTTGCTCCGTTAACATTTCTTGCCAAATCCGCAATTGCTGACAAGCTTCCCGCAACACCCAGGCTCCCAGAGGCACGATCAAACCTGTTTCTTCAGCTACAGGGATAAAAGTAGACGGCGGCACTAGACCCCGAACTGGGTGGTGCCAGCGCACTAAGGCCTCAAAACCTTCGAGCGCACCGCTGGCGATCGAAACAATCGGTTGGTAGTGCACAATAAAGTGCGAACCTTGATCCTTGCTCTGTCCTAATTCCTCCTTCCCCAAAATAGCCAACCGCAGGTCAGTTTCTAACTGCAACAGCGACATAGTGTGGTCGTGCATCGCCAAATTAAAGACTTCGTGGCGGGCCTTACCCAAAGCTTTAGCGCGGTACATAGCGATGTCAGCATCGCGTAGGAATTCTTCCGGGTGAGTGTACGAATTTGATTCGCCACTGGCGGTGGCGTCGCCTCGACTGAAAACAATGCCAATGCTAGCCGTGGTAAATACTTCGTGCCCTTCAAGATGAAACGGCTTCGTCAGTTCTGTTTGTATCTTTTTAGCTGCGAGGGTGGCGTCGCTGAGGCTCTGAATGTGGTCTAGCAGGATGGTGAATTCGTCTCCCCCCAGCCGGGCGACGGTATCAGAAACCCGGACGCAGGTTTGCAGTCGCTGCGCGAGGGCAATTAGCAGTTTGTCTCCTAAAACGTGTCCTAAAGAATCATTAACTACTTTGAAGCGGTCTAAATCTAGGAAAAGTAAACCAAATTTGTAATCGGGGGACTGATTGGATCGGCGGATGGCTTGTCCTAGCCTGTCTAGGAACAAAAGGCGGTTGGGCAAACCTGTCAGCGCATCGTGAAAAGCGCCGTGCAGCAGTTCCCGTTCTACTCGCTTGCGCTCGGTGACATCTCGGATAATAATCTGGGCGGCGGTCAAGCCTTGATAAGTAGCGGGGATGCCGGCAACTTCAACGTCTATTATTTGTCCATCGAACCGAATCAGTTTTTGTTCGGCAAGGTCGAGCGGCTGATTTTCTGTCTCGACTAGCCGAATGCGCTCTCTGGCTGTTTCCACATAGTTTGGATGGACGAAATGCAATACCGGAAAGCCGATTAGCGCCTCGGGAGAACTCGCACCGAGGAGTTTAGCGCCGGCAGCATTGATGTAGGCGATTTTCCCTTGGCTGTGAACGGCGATCGCTTCGGGAGATAGTTCTACTAAACGGCGATAGCGTTCTTCACTTTCTTTGAGAGATACTATCAACTCGCATCGCTCTTTTTCAGCTTGCTGGCGTTCGACTTCCATTTGGTGAACCGCCAGAATTTTGCCAATACTTTGAGCCATCAGTTCTATAATTTCTATCTCCTCGTACTGAAACTTTTTTTTCTTTATTTCTCTAGAGCTAAAACTCAAAGTGCCGTAAGTTTTGTTATTAACAAATATCGGCGTCCCGATGTAAGATTCCGAGGGGCATTTTTGATAAGCTGGATGTTGGCGCATCTCAGGCTCTGCTCCTATATGAGAATACGCAACTGTTTTGTTAAGTTGAATGACGGCAGCGCAGTAAGTATCGTTGAGGTTCAATTCACAGCCTCGCACTAAGTATTCTAAATCAGTTTTCGCTGCTCGTACAATAAAAGTCTCGCGGTCAACTTCAGCCATGATGCCCCTAGAAAGTCCAAACATCAAACAGCCTGCTGTTAGATAATCGTCAACCAGTTCTTCAAAGTTTTGATAATGATAAGTTGTAATCCGGTGCAAGTGTTTGAGATTAGCGCTAAAAGCTGCTAAAGCTTGAGAATTTAAAAATAATTCTTCTTCCGAGCGCTGGCGGTCGGTAATGTCTGTTTGTACTCCAATAAAGTGGGTTAAGTGTCGCCGCGAGTTGTAAACCGGAGCGATCGACAGTTCGTGCCAAAAAGGCGTGCCGTCTTTCCGAAAATTGCGTAATATAACTTGAGATTCTCTGCCTTCTTCAATCGCAATTCGCAATTGTTTGGCAGCGGCGGTGTCCGTGTCTGTGCCCTGCAAAAATCGGCAATTTTTCCCCATTAACTCGTCTCTGCGATAACCAGTAATCCGCTCAAAACTGGGATTGACATAAATAATCGGATTATCTGCAACGGTTGCGTCGGTGATTGCAATGCCGTTGCTGCAACTTTCGATCGCCCGTTCCATCATTTGTAAGCGCTCTTGCGATAGAATGCGCTCGATCGCCGCAGCTAACAAGTTGGCGATGGCTTCTACAAAATAAACGTCATCTTGGCTGAAAACCCGCCTTTGGCTGGTATGAACCCCCAAAATGCCCCAGGCCTGCGAGGAGGAACTGTTCGTTGGTTCTGCTTGTCCCCAGTTGCTTCCCAGTTTTCGATTGCCGGGAATAATTACAGTAACGCCGCTGACCGCCCGGTGGTTGTGCAGTAGCGGCAACTCGCTAAAGCGCGTTTCCACCCGCAAATCTTCGACGATAGTCGGTTCGCCCGCTAGCAATGTGTAACCTGCTTGCGATCGGGCAGAAGCGACAACAGTAGCGCTGCCGACGAGGCCCTGCTGCCAGCCCACCCCCGCTCGCAGCAGAAAAGCATGACCGGAGGGCAACAGTTCTAACAACTGGCAATAATCAACGTCCAGGGTTTGAGCAATTAAAACCGCAGCTTTGTCCATCAGTGCAGACAAATCTGTTTCGGCCAGGGCCTGCTGCCCCAAGTAAGCGACGGCCGCTTGCTGGCGGGCCCGCGAGTGGATTGACGCGAGCAATTCCTGCTCCTTCGCGGCCGCTCGTTTCCGAGCCGTAATGTCGCTGAACACCGACAGAACAGCTTTCCCCGACACCAATGTCAGATACCGCATCGATACACTTGCCCAAAACAGCGTGCCGTCAGCTTTTTTAAGCCGGACTTCTCTCTCGCAGACGTGTTCGTTGCGGGCGAGCCGCAACAGCAATTCCTGGCGATCTGCAGGGTTGCGGTAGAGTATTTCGGCTTTTTGGCCGTCGATCGACTTGAAGGCTGTGAACCCGAAAGCCTGACGGCATAAATCGTTACTATAAAGAATTGTGCTGTCCGCCAGACTGCTGACGATCAGTGGCATTGGCATCGAGTGGGCGATCGTCAGCAGTAATTCTTTGGTTCCTTGCAGCTCTTTGTACAAGTCTGGCTGGGAGGCCCAGCCGTGACAGTTTTCAGAGTTTTTAGGGATAAAACTTTCCATTGTTTAATTGATCCATTAGCAGGACAACTTTTTTAAACTTGTGGTAAATGACGATTTCCGATGCAGAGCATTGGTAACAACTGAAGGACTTAATTTCATTTGTCAATCAGTAAGATTACTCAAAAAAACTGCTTTTCTAGGAGTAGAAAATTCGCGATTTGGGAGTGGGTGAGCCTAAATATGGCACTCGGCATGATTCCTCGATCGCGCCAATCTGAGTTTTGTACCCACAATCCGAGTAAATTCTGAGCATAATTGCTCACTGACAAATGCTTCCCTAGCTTTAGCTGTTAGGGATGGATGCAGAGGACGATCGATCGTAGCCCACTACACATTAATCTTAACCACAACAATGCAACTGACGGCCTCTACACTGCTCGGCTGGAGTGCGATCTCGTACACTCGGAATGGAGAACACATCTATCTTTGGTATGGCAATCTACTGTTTTTAAAGTTGCGTTAAGTTTTTATAAGAGCGAGGTACTTTACTCTATGTGCAGCGGAAGCTCCTAATCTAAAAAGTAAAGTCACCTGCTGGCCAACCACTGAATACTATCCGAGGAGAGAGGAGAAATGCTTGAATCTTACCGCCGTACCGCTGCCGAACGGGCCGCTTTGGGAATTCCACCGCTGCCGCTGGACGCCCAGCAAACATCGGAACTGTGTGAACTGCTGAAAAATCCGCCGGCTGGAGAAGAAGAAACCTTAATAGAATTATTGCGCGATCGCGTCCCGCCCGGAGTAGACAGCGCCGCCTACGTCAAAGCTGGTTTTCTAACTGGCATTGCTAAAGGTGAAATCCACAGCCCCCTAATTGCTCCCAAATGGGCAGTTTACCTGCTGGGGACAATGATGGGCGGTTACAACGTCCAATCTTTAATCGATTTGCTCAACCCCACTGCCGAGGTCGCCATTCCCGCCACCGCAGCCCGGGCACTGAGCAAAACGTTGTTAGTATTCGACGCTTTCCACGACGTTATAGCTTTGTCGGATACAAATCCCTACGCCAAGCAGGTAGTCGATTCTTGGGCGGATGCCGAGTGGTTTACGGGTCGTCCTGTGTTGCCAGAAGCGATTACCGTTACAGTCTTCAAAGTTCCTGGAGAAACGAATACTGACGACTTGTCGCCAGCACCTCATGCTACCACGCGGCCCGATATTCCCCTGCACGCTTTGGCGATGCTGGAAAGTAAGATGCCTGGGGGTTTGCAAACCATTGCAGAATTGAAGCAAAAAGGCCATCCGGTAGCCTATGTTGGTGATGTTGTCGGTACCGGTTCGTCGCGGAAATCGGCGATTAATTCCGTGCTCTGGCACATTGGCAATGATATTCCGTTTGTGCCCAACAAGCGCAGTGGCGGTTATATTTTAGGAAGTGCGATCGCCCCGATTTTCTTCAATACCGCTGAAGATTCCGGTGCATTGCCGATCGAATGTGATGTCTCCCAAATGGAAACAGGAATGGTAATTACCATCCATCCCTACAAAGGCGAAATCACTAACGAAGCCGGAGAAATTATCTCCACCTTCACTCTCAAACCCGACACAATTCTAGACGAAGTTCGCGCAGGCGGTCGAATTCCGCTATTAATTGGACGGACTTTAACCGACAAAACCCGCGCAGCTTTAGGACTAGAACCCAGCACTATTTTTACCCGTCCTACAATCCCAGTAGATACGGGCAAAGGCTTCACTTTAGCACAAAAAATGGTAGGCAAAGCTTGCGGTTTGTCCGGCGTTCGTCCCGGTACATCTTGCGAACCAGCCATGACAACAGTCGGCTCGCAAGATACCACCGGGCCGATGACTCGGGACGAATTGAAAGAACTTGCTTGTTTGGGATTTAGCGCCGATTTGGTAATTCAAAGTTTCTGCCACACCGCCGCTTATCCGAAACCAGTTGATGTCAAAACTCACCATGAATTACCCGATTTCATATCACAGCGTGGCGGCATAGCTTTGCGCCCGGGAGACGGCATTATTCACTCCTGGCTGAATCGAATGTTATTGCCGGATACAGTGGGAACAGGCGGCGATTCTCACACTCGTTTTCCTTTGGGAATTTCCTTTCCTGCGGGATCGGGATTGGTGGCCTTTGCTGCTGCCTTGGGGGTTATGCCTTTGGATATGCCGGAATCGGTTTTAGTGCGGTTTAAAGGTGAATTGCAGCCGGGAGTAACGCTCAGGGATGTTGTAAATGCCATTCCCTATGTAGCAATTCAAAAAGGCTTGCTAACCGTCGAGAAACAGAACAAGAAAAATATCTTTTCTGGGCGGATTATGGAGATTGAAGGTTTGCCGAATTTGAAGGTCGAGCAGGCTTTTGAATTGACCGATGCGACGGCCGAGCGTTCTTGCGCCGGATGCACGATTAAACTGAGCGTGGAGACTGTTTCCGAGTACATTCGTTCCAATGTCGCGCTGCTCAAAAACATGGTAGCGCGGGGCTATCAAGATGCGCGGACGATGATGCGCCGGGTAGCGAAGATGGAGGAATGGCTGGCAAATCCGGTACTGCTGGAGGCTGATGCTGATGCGGAATACGTTGAAATCATCGAAATCGATTTGAACGAGATTAAAGAGCCAATTGTGGCTGCCCCCAATGACCCGGATAATGTTAAGTTGTTGAGTGAGGTTGCGGGCGATCGCGTTGACGAAGTATTTGTCGGTTCTTGCATGACAAATATCGGTCACTACCGCGCCACTGCGAAGGTGTTGGAAGGTGCAGGGGAAGTGAAAACTCGCCTGTGGATTTGTCCGCCCACTCGCATGGACGAACAGCAACTCAAAGAAGAAGGTTTCTACAGCATTTTTGGAGCCGCTGGAGCTCGCACAGAAATGCCGGGTTGCAGTCTTTGTATGGGCAATCAAGCGCGGGTTAAAGATGCGACAACGGTTTTTTCCACTTCTACTCGCAACTTTAACAACCGCATGGGCAAAGATGCACAAGTTTATCTCGGTTCAGCGGAATTGGCTGCCGTTTGTTCGCTGTTAGGTCGCATTCCTACAGTCGAAGAATACAATGACATTGTGTCGAAGAGAATCGATCCTTTTGCTGGCGATTTGTATCGGTATTTGAATTTCGATCAAATTGCTGGTTTTGAGGATGAAGGGCGAGTGATTGCTTTGGAAGATATGCCTCGCATTGAGGATATTTTGGGGATTCCCGATGGTGTGTTGAGCAAGTAAAAAGTGTGGCGGGCTACGGCCCGCCTTTTGTTTATAATAGGAGTAGGCGTGAACGCCTGCATCTCTAATTCACGTCCACGATATTGATCGACCCGCCCCCCTCCCCTTTTCGTAAATCAATTGAACTTCATATAAATCTGAGAAAGGAGAAAAGTGATTATGCCTGAGCAAGCTTTAATCAGCGAAAGCCAAGCGACAGCAACTTCAGCGCCAGAAACTCGCATAGGCGAAGAAATTGTAGATTTTTTGCGGGAGATTCAGCAAACTCCGAGAGAATATTGGCCAAACTTACTTCAGATGATTCGGCTATTTCGCGAAACAGTAGAAATGAAGCCAGGAACCCCCGATACTTCGATAAAAGCTACAGACGAAATTAAGACCATCGATCCCCTACAGCAGCACGAAGCTCTGAGCAAATTGCTACAGTCTTGGGTTGACGATGGAGATGAACAGGAGCAAACAGAAACCGCTGAAGTTCTCCGCAAGGCACTAGAAGAAAATCCCGTGCATATATAAGAGCATTCCATGAGCAGAATAGTGTTCTTAGATTCTGGGCCGTTAGGAATTGTTACCAATCCCAAAGCCACCTCTCCTTTATATCAAGAGGGCAAACTTTGGCTGCAATCTTTGCCCATGAAAGGTTACATTGTAATGCTCCCTGAAATTGCTGACTATGAGGTGAGGCGCGAATTAATTCGTGCAGGTAAGGCGGCAGGCATTAGACGACTTGATGAACTTAAATCGCAACTCCCCTACCGTCATTTGACTACAGAAGTAATGCTTTTAGCAGCTCAGTTGTGGGCTGATTCGAGAAGGAGAGGAAGACCAACAGCCGAACCTAATGCACTTGACGGAGATGTGATTTTGGCGGCTCAAGCAATATTGGAGGCCAGTGAAGGCAATGAGGTGATAATTGCGACAACAAATGTGGGGCATTTGTCGCAATTTGTTGATGCTCGCCAATGGCGACTAATTCAGTAATCTTTAAATCGATCGCACTTACCTAATCCCTGCTATACTTTCAACTACAGATATTTTTGCAGACACCGTTAGCGAGATAAACAGCATGGTGGAAACAGTGGACACAATCGAAAAAATTGACGATCGCACGCAAACCCGCTACTGGGGTCAAGTTACAGTCATAGACGCGGGCGATCGTTATAAGATCAATCGCATTGAAGTCAAGCCGGGGCATCACATCAGCACCCAAATGCACTATCACCGCAGCGAACACTGGGTTGTCGTCTCCGGTACCGCTAAAGTTATCTGCGACGACAAAGAGACGATTCTCATGCAGAAACAGTCAACCTATGTTCCCATGAATACTGCTCACCGCGTAGAAAATCCAGGCGTTATTCCCCTGGTGATGATTGAAATCCAAAATGGTGAATACCTCGGCGATGATGACATTATCCGCTTCGCCCAAGATAGTCACGAGGAAGATTGATCCTAGATCCAAATATGAAGCAATCCCAGACGCCAGGGAAAAGCTTCGCACACCGAACAATGATCGAAAGCATCCAGGATACAAGCCCCCGGATTAATACGTGGGGTCAATGCTTCAATCTAAAATCTAAAATCTAAAATCGATTGACCTACGCAGCGATCGGAAACAAGATAAATCCTACAATTAAAACTGTAGGGGCAATTTCAGAATTGCCCCTACGTTGTTATATTAAGTTTCTTAAGGACTAGAATTTGATATAGCAATTGGCGATCGTCCTACGGCAAAGAAGCGTTTTTCAAATCTACATTTGCCATATTGGCATTCTTTAAATTAGCACCTGTCAAGTCCGAACCGTTCAAATTTGCACCATTCAAATTTGCATTGGTCAAATTTGCATCCCGCAAGTTGACTCCCTGTACGTCCATTCCCGACAAACTGCCACCTCTGAGGCTAACATTCGCTAAATTCGCTACAGACTGGCGAGCATTTCTCAGGTTTGCACCCGCCAAATTGGCGCTTTCTAAATTAGCGCCGATTAAATTAGCGCTGGTAAGGTTGGTATTTTTCAAACTCGCAATCACTAAACCCGCCATACTTAGATTAGCACGGCTCAAATCCGCACCCTCCAAATTAGCCCCGTGCATTTTAGCCGCAATTAAACTCGCACCTTGCAATTTAGCTTGTTTCAAATTGGCTTCGTTCAGTTTGGCTTCGTCCAAATTTGCACCGTTCAAATTTGCACCTCTGAGATTCGCACCGCTCAAATCTGCCCCGCTCAGATTCATACCAGCAAGTTGCGCTCCCGTCAAGTCACATTGGCTACATTTTTTAGTTTCTAATAGTTGCTTGACGTGGGATAAGTTTTCTGCCTTTACTCCCGAGGCCCAGCCCATCGCAATCAGCAGCCCTGTTGTTGTTAAAATTCCAAGTTTCATATACCCACCCTCAGCAAAATCTCTCTTTTAATAATATCCCACATTATTAAAGAGGTTAGGGTGATCAGTCTCTTTGAGAAACTGTGACAATCATCACCCTGTTGTGCACAAAATATGCAATAATTATTGACGTTTCAACACCCCCCAATTATTGTAACGAATTATTGCTTCTTCAGGAACCAAAAAGGAAAAGATTGCGTCGGTTCGAGACGAACCCCAGCGATGGTGTTCTGAGCAAATGTATAGTCCTTATCCTGCCAAAGAGGGATGAAAGGTACATCTTTACCCAGTATGTCTTGAATTTCGGCAAATATGCCTTTGCGGGTTTCAGGGTTTGTTTCTTTGCGCTGCTGGTCGATCAGTTGATTTACCCGATCGCTATAATAAAACGAACCCTGACTTTGACTTGCACCCTTGGAGCAGCCCCCAGCCTCCGAACCTGTGGCACAATCTAAAAACGGCTGAATGTAATTGTCAGCGTCAAAAAAGTCGGCGGACCAATCCACTAAAACCGCAGGATAAATTCCCTTCTCGATGTTTTGAAACAAAGTCGGAGATTCAACGCTGTTAATTTCTACCTGCATTATCCCGTCCATTTTGAGTTTAGTTTGCGCCTCGATCGTACTGGCGACTAAAGCTCTTTTTCTGGAAGCCGAAGCATACCAAATTGGCAGAACAAAAGGATTTGTAGCCGAGTATCCCGCTTTCGTTAAAAGTTCCTTAGCTTTTGCGGTGTTGGCGTCGCCGTACAGTTCTTTGAAAACCGGTTTTTGAACGTCCAAGGTTGTGGGAATCAGACTGTAAAGCGGTTGTGCTTGTCCCTGCAGTACGCGCTCGTTAATCAGGGGGCGATCCATCACTGATGCGATCGCTTGTCTCACTTCTAACTTATCCAGCGGTTTAGACTGCATATTCAGCGTCATGTAATTAACCGTACTGCTTTCCCCCGCGATTTCCTGCCATTTACCTTTTTTTGCTCCCTCGTCCAAGCTGCGAACTTGGTCTGCATCCAGAGACAAATAAGCCACATCGACTGCACCAGTCTGAAAAGTATTGAACAAATTTGACGAACTAGAAAGCAGCAAAATGTCAATTCCTTGATTAACCGGCTTTTCCCCCCAATACTTGTCAAACACGTCAAACTTGAGAGAATCGCTGCCGTACTTCGCCAGCTTGTAACGTCCAGTTCCCACAAAGGTATCGGGTTTAAATTTACCCTGCCCAATCTCGTAAGCTTTTGGAGAAACGGCACACATACCGGAAAATGTCAACAGGGAAGGAAAAGCAGCAAAAGGCTTTTTGAGTTGAAAAGTTAATTCGTATTCGCCCGTCGCTTTCACCGATTCCACTGTATCGCTCAACAACAAAGCCGGACTGCCGCCATTTTGGATAAACCGCTGCAAGGAAAATTCCATTGCTGCGGCGTTAAACGGTGTGTCGTCGTGAAAAATAACTCCTTGACGCAAGGGGACTGTATATGTCAATCCGTCAGGGCTAACTTTTGGCATTGCTGTCGCTAAGTGGGGGATTAACTCTGTAGTTCCCGACTTGTAAGTGTAGAGAGTGTCGCCCAAATTTCGCAGCAATTGTCCTGATAAGGTTTCGTAACCGTCCGCAGGGTCGATCGTCCGCAATTTCAAGGTTGTGCCAATAGTAACGCGGTTATTAGCATTTTCGCCGCTCGCAGTGACCGATGGACGTGTTCTTTGTCCACAACTTGCAGTTAAAAAGCAGCACAGAAAGAACAGAGCTATTGCTTTAATCACTGAAGGTTTTATACGTATTCTAGGCTGCTGCTTGTTAATTCCCATCGTCTTTTTTTGACACTCCAAATTATTGATTATATTATCAGGACTTACGCACTGTTAGACTAGAAACCGGATTTATTTGTAGATTCTCCTGCAATACAAATATCGCTGCCTAACCACAGCAACTTAAAAGCTTGGTGATGTTCGATCGGTTTGAGATCCTTCGGCTCAATTTTTAGAGCTTCCTGGGTCATGAGTGTTCTTGCTAAGAAGTGCGGCGATCGTCTTAATTAATTCATCCGGTGCGATCGGCTTTGCCAGATGTCGGTGGAATCCAGCTTGCAAAGCTTGCTGTTTATTAAACTCGCCCGCATAGGCAGTCAGGGCGATCGCGGGAATCAGCCCACCCCGTTCTGGCGGTAAGGCTCGCACTTGCCGCAACAGCATATAGCCATCCATCCCCGGCATTCCAATGTCGCTCAACAGGACATCTGGCTGGAAATTAGTCAACGCTGTGACGGCTTCTTGAGGAACAGCCACAGTCAGTACCTCTGCACCTGCATCTTCTAGCAAAAAGGAAATCAACTCTCGCATATCCGGCTCATCATCTACAACCAGTATCCGCATCCCGGATAACGGTTCATCCGCAGTCGATCGTTCCGAAAGTCCTGCAAGAGAGTTTTCTTGTCCCTTTACCTTCCCTGATAGGGGCAGTCTTACGGTAAAGGTAGCTCCTAGCCCTTCACCCGGGCTATCTGCGACAACGGTGCCGCCGTGCAGTTCGACTAGATGGCGCACGATCGCCAGCCCCAATCCCAAGCCACCAAAATTGCGGGTTGTGGCGCCATCTTTTTGCCGGAAGTAGTCAAACACGTAGGGTAAAAACTCGCGCGCGATGCCAATCCCTGTATCCGCCACAGTAATTTGAGCGTGATTGCCAACACGAGTCAAATTCACCTCAACGCGCCCTCCGGCTGAGGTGAATTTGACCGCATTAGAAACAAGATTCCAAACAATCTGCTGCAAACGGCCCGAATCCCCCAAAATCTGTCCCACCTGAGGATCTAACACAGTCCGAATATCAATGGATTTGGCAACTGAAGCCAAATTGACGGTTTCGATCGCCGATTCCACCGTTAAAGCTAAATCGACTGGACGCATATTAAGACTGAGCTTGCCTTGAAGAATTTTCGAGACATCGAGCAAATCTTCAATCAGTTCACTTTGCAGCCTGGCGTTGCGTTCGATCGTCGCTAACGCCTGTGCAGTTTTCGCCGCATCCAGCTTGCCAGTTTGCAGCAGCTTTGACCAGCCCAGGATGGGATTGAGGGGCGATCGCAATTCATGGGATAGTACCGCTAAAAACTCATCCTTGATCCGATTTGCCTGTTTTAGCTGTTCCGCTTGTTGCTGGAGTGAATCGTTCAGGCTTGCCCGTTCCAGAGCGATCGCAATTTGGTCACAGGTCGATCGCAGCAGCTCGATTTCTGCAGGCGTGAAGTGCGTCCGAGTCCGACTGGCAAATGAGAGCGTTCCTAATAACCGCCCTTGAGCGATTAACGGTTGACCCGCGTAAGCCGTGATGCCCATTTCAAAGAGGGCTTTAGCATTTGGATGAGTGGAAATTTGGGCTTGATTCAAGATTAGTTGCTGCTGCGTTTGGGCAACGACTCCACAGAGATATTCACCTAATTCGATCCATGCGATCGCCTGCACCCTTTCTTCAGAGAGGCCATCATAGTTTCTCAAATGCAGCATCCGGCGGTTGTCTTTTTCTTCCACCATGAAGTTGTAGTAACAGTGCAGATCGAGTTGCAGAGCAAGTTTGCGGAATAGCGTGTGCATCAAAGCCAGAGGCTGTTCTGTCTTCAACAGATCGCGGGTAGTTTCATAAAGCAATTGCAGTCGCTCACTTGCTTGCCGTTGTGCGGTCTTGTCCTGCATGATTTTGACAAATCCCTGCGGACAATCGGCTTCATTAAGCAGGGGCATCATCAATCCACTGGCCCAAAAGCGATTCCCATCTTTGCGGACGTGCCAGCGTTCGTCTTCGGCCCGTCCTTGGGTTAGAGCCGTTTGCATTTCGTCCTCGGCTTGTCCTTGTTCGTTATCTTCGGGCGTGAAGATCATCCGAATCGAGCAACCAATTGCTTCTGTCTCGGTATAGCCCAACAACCTTTCTGCCCCTGAGTTCCAACTGGCAATAATGCCGTTAAGGTCGAGGGTGAAGATGGCATAATCTTTGGCGCTTTCAAAGATCAGACGGAGGCGGGATTCACTCTGGCGCAGGGATTCCTCAGCTTGTTTGTGGTCTTCAATATCAACACAAGAGCCTATGTAGCCCAAGAACTCACCTTCCCATCCGT
This sequence comes from Microcoleus sp. B3-D2, assembly GCF_036705345.1. Classification (NCBI taxonomy): domain Bacteria; kingdom Bacillati; phylum Cyanobacteriota; class Cyanophyceae; order Oscillatoriales; family Microcoleaceae; genus Microcoleus; species Microcoleus sp. B3-D2. The sequence continues at coordinate 13,564 of NZ_JAUBUG010000002.1, read as the reverse complement.
ACCGAGGAACAGCTTCATCCATAATCCAACGGTATATGCCATCAAAGCGTTTCAAACGATATTCCATCTTGAACGGTTGACGGGCATCAAAGGCAGTCACATAGGTGTGTAAACACCGATCGAGGTCGTCGGGGTGGACTCCTTGTGTCCAACCATTGTCCCTTTCTTGTTCGATCGTCCGTCCCGTAAAGTTTAGCCACGGAAGGTTGAAGTAATAACAGAGTTTATCGGTGCCAGCCATCCAAATCAGCACAGGGGCGGCATCTGCCATCAGCCGGAACCTTTCCTCACTCTCCCGTAGTGTGGCTTCGGCTTGTTTGCGAGCGGTGATATCGTTGACCAGTGCTACAAACCCTTCAACTTTTCCCTGGCTATTGAAGCGGGGAACATAGGTTGCATTGACATAACGGGTTACACCATTTTTGTAGGGAATTTGGGTTTCAAAGGTCACTTCCTCTCCTGCCAAGACTTGCTCAACATAAGGACGAATCCCTTCATAGCCAGTTTCGCCTAAAACCTCTGGGAGATGCTTGCCATAGATTTCCGTTGCCGGATGCCCAAACCATTCTTCATATGCTCGATTGTTGAAGCGGTAGCGTTGGTCTGAGTCTACAAAGGAGATCAAGGCAGGCACGGCATTGGTGACTAAACGAAGTTCTGCTTCTCGTTGTTGCAATACCTCCTCGGCAAGTTTTCGATCGGTGACATTTCGGAAATAAATGGTAATCCCGTTAGCGGCCGGGTAGGTGCGAACGTCATACCACCGATCGTGATCGGGATAAAACGCCGTGACTGATAAAGCCACGCGCTCGTTGGCCACGCGCCGATAAACCCGCTCAAACTCGCTGCCATCGAATCCTGGAAATTCTTCCCACAAATTCTTCCCTATCAGATCGCCCGAAGTGCGGTCTAGCAGAAGTTCCGCTGACCGATTCAGGTAAGTGAAACGCCAATTCTCATCCAGGGAAAAGAATCCATCATCAATGCTTTCCAGAATGTTCCGACTCTGCTCTTCGCTTTGACGCAACGCTTCTTCGGCTTGTTTGCGATCGCTGATGTCGATGAATACGCCCCGCGTCGAAATTAGGATGCCCTCAGCGTTGTAGGCGCAATCGCCCTTTGCCAAAATCCAACGAACGGTGCCATCTGCCCAAAGCGTCCGATATTCTATTTCATTATGCGCTTGATTCGCTTTTAGCTCACTGATGACGGTGTGAACGAATGGGCGATCGTCGGGATGCACGGCTTCTAAAAACACCTGCACCGACATTGCTGTATTGACGGGTAAACCCAACATCGCTTTGGCTATGTCCGTAAAACTCAGCGTGTCTGTTTCTATATCCCAATACCACAAACCCAAATTGCCGCCTTCGGAAGCGAGTCGGAGCTGTTCTTCGCTCTCGCGCAACGCTTGGAACGATCGATCGCGCTCGAAGGCGATGCTGGCAACTTGCGTGCCGAACTCGGCGAGTTTATATTCCCAATCCGTCGGCCTCCGCGTCTCGCTAAAGCAAAGCATCAGCCACCCCAGAGCTAGATTGTCCTGCCCGAGCACGGGCTGAGAATGACACCCTAGAATGCCATGAGCCACGCATAAATTTCGCCATGCTTGCGACCAGCGATCGTCGTTGGCCATGTCGGCGCAGGTCACGGGCTGACCGCAATACACTGCTTCGCCGCAGGTTTCAATGCACAAATCGTTAATCGGAGCATCCTTGAGTCCTTCACCAAAAGACGGTGGAAAGTCTGGAGTAATGGAAGCGTTAAACGTCAGCCGCTGAGCATCTGCTAGCAGGAAGCAGGCGCGGGTACCCGGATTTAGCCTGGATACTGAGCCACACACGGCTGCCAGACAGTCGTCTAGTGGCTGTCCGAATGCGATCGACTCCAGCAGTCGTTTCTGCTCGATTAGGATGAGTTCCGCCTGTTTGCGATCGGTGATGTCAGCAAGCAAAACGGTCAGTCCACTGGGCGAAGGGTAAATTCGATGGTCGTGCCAACCATTCCAAGGAGAGTAGAGATAATCAAACTGGAGTGGCGTTTGTTCGCGCATTGCCCGATGAAACTGCACATAAGCATCGGTGTCAACGGCAGCGGGAAATAGCTCCCAAACGTTCTGACCCAGAATCGCTGACCGCGGCATTCCAACCATTTCACAGTAGCGATCGTTGGCATAGGTGTAGCGCCAATCGCGATCGAGAATGTAAAACCCATCGTTGATGCTAGAAAGTACCGTTTCTAGCTGTTCTTTTGCCTCAGTCGCCGCAGCTTCTGCGGCTTCGCCCTGCAACTGCTGTTCTAGTTCCATTGCCTCCTGTAAATTTTGCAAGGCTGCTTTCGCGTTTTTTATAGCAGTGCGCCACGATAGATTGAGTGAAGCGATCAATCCTGCCGCGATCGAAAACATACCCAACCGAACTATTGTCTGTAGATTAGCGATCTGTAACGAATAGAACGGCTCAATAAAAAAATAGTTGATTGCCAGGGTGGATAAAATTGTTGCCAGCAACCCAGCCCCGAAACTGCCATACCAGGTACTCACTATCACCGCGATGAAAAACAGGGGCGTCGTGGTTGGGTAGATCCACGGTAAAAGCGATTGCGTTAGCCCCAGTGCCAGAGCCACAGAGAGGGTCGCCACACCATAGGGAAGTAGTCGAATATTTCTGAAAATGCTGTTGATTCCCTCTAAACTCACCCTTTGTACTCCTTATCCGAAAAATATCTTGCTCGGAGCGCCTTAATGTATTCGCGAAGCGTTGCATCTGGCGAATTACCTAACTCATCCAGCAATATCTAAATTTGCTTGAGTGTCCAGCGAGAAGGGGTAGCGTGTCCGTTTTCCCAACGATTAATCGTGGGAATGGTCATCCCTCATTCATCCGCCAACTTTTTCTGAGACAGCTTCAGCGCTTGCCCCAGTTCTCGCCCCCAATTATCGATCGCTGGTTGTTCCGCCCTAAGGCGTTCTATTTTGAGAGCCCTCAGAAGTAACAGGTATAAAGCTATTTATATTTTACACCTTTGACAGATTCCGGAGCTCAGTCATCACTCTCCAGATATATTTTAGTTGTAGTGGCTTGAAAATATAAAGGCTTCACCTTAAAAACCCGGAGTATCTTAATTTTTCTAAAAACACTTCTTCTGCCTCCTGCCTCAAAACTCCAATTTCTAGCTTGGCTGCAAAAGTGAGATACTCCCTAAAAACCAGTGTGGTACCGGGGACGATCCGGATTTTCTTGAAAGTCTCTAGGTTGTGCCTAAAAGCTCGATTGTTAATGCTGTTGTGGCTGATTTTAAACACGGGACAGGCTTCTGTTTTCTTCATCCCAGAAAGCTCTCCGGGCTTGGATGACTTGGTGACTTACCTGTCGCACAGAATCTCTTCTGGATTCTGGCTAGTGAATCCTGAATTATTGTGCGGTAAGCAGCTCAAAATTTTAGATCAAACTTCAATCTCCCAGATTCCTCTGTGGAGTAAATCTAAAATCTAAAATTAAAAATCTAAAATCGAGTAACTTGCTTTAAATTCCTTTGAGGAGCGATCGCCAATCCCGACAGCGTTTCAGGTAAATGCGAGCTACCCGATCGCTCGGATTTGTCCGCAAACATTCTTCAAACAATTTCCCCGCTTCTCGGAAATCCTTGCGATCGCACAGTAACATAGCTTCATTATATACAGGCAAATTTGCTAGCTTTGCCGACAGAATTTCCGGCGGATCTGCATCAAATACCTCATAGACTACGACATATTGAGATTTTCCTTTTACCTGTACTTTATCCACAATCCTAATAGCATAATCGTTCGGATTTCGCAACCGTTCCAAAGTCTGCTGAGAAATTAACAGAGGTACGCCGTAATCTTTGGTCAATCCTTCAATGCGAGATGCTAGATTAACAGCATCGCTAATCACAGTGCTGTCCATTCGGCTTTTACCCCCGACTGTCCCCAGCATCAAAGAACCCGAATTGATGCCAATTCCAATTTGAATCGGGATGTAGCCGACGCCTTGACGGTATTCGTTGTAATTTTTTAGGAGATTTAGCATTGCAATACCCGCTTTCACTGCATCATCTGCAAAGTCACTAAACAAAGCCATAATTGCATCGCCGATGTATTTGTCAATAAACCCGTTATTGCTAGTAATGGCAGGCTCCATCCGCGAAAGATAAGCATTGATAAATTTAAAATTTTGTTGGGGAGTCATAGTTTCTGAAAGCGTGGTGAAATCGCGAATATCCGAAAATAGCACCGACATTTCCTGCTGCACTTGGTCGCCTAGATTGACATCTATAATACTTTCATATCCCAACAAATTTAAAAATTGGTGCGGCACAAATCTACCGTAGGCATCCGTTAACTCTGATTCGGCATCCAGGGATTTTTCTAAATTTTGATTAAGGTCAAATAGTTTCTTAATAAATAAATGGCGATCGGCTTCAGCTTCTTTGCGTTCCGTAACATCTTGAAAAACTGCGATTGCAAAAGCAACTTTGCCACCCTCGTCAAAAATTGGCGTTCCCCAAATCTCAAGGGGAACTTTCTTGTGGGGTTGATGAATTTCCACATCCTCAGCCGTCGCGTTTTCGCCCCTCAAAGCTCGGACGATCGGCAACTTCTCGAAAGGATAAATAGTGTCAGTTCCCGCAATATAAATTTGATAACTTTCTGACAAATCCTCAACTGCATTTAATGGCAAAACTCCTTGACCGAGTAACTGCTGTCCGGCGTGATTTACGTAGTAAGGTCTGCCTTGAGAATCCAGCACGAGCACACCTATGGGAATCGCTTCGAGAAATTGAGCCAGCTTGACTTCGCCTTCGCGCACCGCCTCGAATGCACGAGATCGCAACTCAGTTTCAACCGTATCGGAATGTTCAGCAGTAGTTTCCAGCAAGATCTCCAGATCCGCTTTTTCCTCCTTCAAGTCTTCCACTTGCTGGCGCAATCTTTCTATCTCTAAAAGTAGCTGTTCTCTAGATGGTTGTTCTTCCAGCATAACTCGAGAATTGGCGCCTCGACTAACAAAAAATTGCTCAACAGCTCGCACCCTAAAAGTAATCGTGTTTCTAGAAAAATTCCAACTCCAAACCAGGCATCAGGCGCTGGAAATTCTTCAAAGATTTACCGTGCCAAGCTATGCTTTGAGAACCTTGTACCGCCATTTGCACCCTGGCTGTTTTGCGAACCTCGATAATAAACTTCGATAGCATATTGATGCCAGAACTGTTCAAAAATTCTAACTGCTGCAAATTGAGGGTAATTTTCGTCGGTTCCACGTCGGCAACCTTCGCCAGCAACTCCGCTATCGGCGTGTACTCTGCAGGCCCGCTCAGCCTTAGAGATCCAAGAAAACTCACGGTTGCCGTTGCTGGATCGTAACAGATTTGGTAATCTCGTGTATTAATTTCCATAGCCACAAAAAAAAGTCCCTTAGATATTATCGATCGCCAGCGTTGCTTATACTGTTAATTGCACCATAGTTGTCACCGCAATTACTTCCGGGTCTTGGTGCACGGTCTGGAATTTCCAGCCAAGTTTAGCAGTATAATCGGTGAGCATGGTCAACAAACCCAATCCAGAATTGGTACAGCTTTCGTCAGCAGCATTTTTTTCCAGCCGCTGAATGTAAAGTTCGGTTGGCTCCGAGGACAGCAACTGCTGAATATAAGCCTGAAACTTGTCCACAGCTTGCGGAGAGATGCTGTTAGCAACTGAGAAAATCACACCGTCGCTCTCTAATAGCAGTTTAATATCGATCGGGTACTCCGAGGTTTCATCATTAAACTTCATGGCATTTTCTAATAACTCGTTGGCAATGTAGCTAACAGCGCTTTTTATTTCAGCTTGTCTTTCAATTGTCGAGGGATCGTCTTCGTTGCGCGGAAAAAAAGTCGTCAGGTAGTCAGCGAGAAAATCCGCCGACAAACCGTTGTTTCGCCACCGCTGCTTGAGAGGAACCGAACTCGGAGAAAATCCCATTATTAAGTATTCTTGGCTAGCAGGCTGCTCGATGAAATGGCCGAAAATCTGGGTCATATCGGTGTAAGAGCTAAAGTTTGAGATGAGGGGCATCACTAAATATATTTTAAACTTTAGAAGGGATATCCAAGTAGTTATTTTTGTTTGAGTACCAGCAATGTGATGTCATCAAAAACTTTTTGTTCGCCGATGTGCGATCGCACGTCGTTAATTACAGCCTGCCTGATTTCGGCAGCCGAACGCTGCGAATTAATCTCTATTACTTCAATTAACCGCTCTAAACCATAAAGCAGTTTATCCATATTTTTAGCTTCCGTAATCCCGTCAGTGTACAGCACTACCACATCTCCTGAATACAACTGCACAATTGTTTCAGCAACAAATTCAGCAATATCTGCATCCAGTCCGATCGGAAAACCCAAATCGATCGTATCAAACCGCTCTACACAACCGTTAGACCGCACTACAATCATTTCTTCGTGCTGGCCGCTCAACTTCAGCATTCCCTCCTGATAGTCGAGCAAGGCAAGGCTAGCGTTTCTGTCGCATTTCATCCGCTGGATGTTATCGTAAATTACACTGTTAATAGCGCTTAAAAATTTAACCGGGTCTGATTCATTGTAAGCGAGCAAAGTTCGGACTGCCGTTTGAACCATAATCATTACAACGCCGCTCTCCAATCCATGTCCCGTCACGTCGCCAATGCCAATTTTCACTCTACCTTTGTGCTGGAGTACGTCGTAATAGTCGCCGCCTACTTCATCGGCAGCTTCCATAAATCCCGCAATATCTAAGCCCGTAACTTCCTTGAGTTCTCGGTCTTTCGGCAGCAGCATCTGCTGAATCTTGCGAGTAACGTCTAGTTCTGTGCTCATTCGGAGATTTTCAGCTTTTAAGCGATCGTTGAGAACAGTAATTTATTGATTAGCAGCAACTAAGGCATCGGCAATTTTGTTAAACGCAGCCACAAGTTGCCCCAGTTCATCTCTGTTATCCAAAATAATTTTGTGATCGACATTGCCACTTGCCATCTTTTTTGAGGCTTCGTCTAGGACAAATACAGTTTGCATAACGCTTCTGTAAAAAGCTACAAATAAATAAATAACTATTAGTAAAGTTATTAAGACCAAAACCGAAATAAGAATTTTTTCTGTAATAAAACTCTCAATACGTTTGTGCAGTAAGAAGTCTAATTCCTTAGAAGTTTCGTCCCATAGTTCAAAACTAGAATCCAGAACTCTATCGCTTCCATCAAGATAGGCATAATATTCCACTAAGGCTGTGGGATTAATCAGTTTATCTAGTTGCGCGGTTAGCAGATCTACTACCGAGTTAAATTTTGTCAATTTATCGCTTAATTTCGATCGCAGATTCCCGTGACGATTATTGCTAAATCCTACCTCCATATTGATTGCTAAATCCTGATTAAGTTCTCTCAATTTGCCAGCCAAAGTAATCAGTTTTGCTCTTGTTTCAGGTTTGGCATAGGAAAGCAAGCTGTTTTTTTGAGAAATGAGTCTAATTTCTGATAAAAATTTTTGCATTTATGGAATCTTCAGCAAAGTTGCATCCATTAAATAATAGGTATCTAAATCAGGGTCTAATATGAGATTGGAAATATCGCCGACGTGAGCGCTCAATCTATTAATATCTTCTGTTAAACTTTGACATACAAAATCGTAAGTTTCTCTACTCCAATGGCTGCGACGAAGTTTAAAATTTTGCCAATTGTGATAGATTTTCTTAAAATACTCGCTAGAAACTAATTCTTTTCCTAACTGACGATCTGTATATAGCAGGGATTGAAAGTTCGCGTCAATCTTAGCTTCTAAATCTACTATCGTATCTTGCGGGCTTAAATTTGTATTTAAAGGCTGATAATTTAACAGTTGAAGTTTAGGTATGTATTGCCTCAACTGGCGGAGCGGGCGCAGGTATTCATTACCGTATATTTCTTTTTGGGCAAAATCAACCCTGCTATTAATTTCTGAAATCAGCAGGTACATGACTAAGGTTAACGGTATTGCAAATAAAAAACCGATTAGGGTAAATTTTTGAGGATAGCTCAACCGATTCATTAAATGGATTCCCAGGGATTTTCTACTCATAATCGATAGATTTCCAAAAAATTGAACTAAAAAACTAACGTTTGCTACTAAAGTATTTCCCGGGACTATCGCTATAAAAAACAATAATGCTAATACAATTAATCAGCGATAGCTAGCTTAGTTTATAATGCGTTTCCGTCCTGTTGCAACAAGTTTTGTGGCATCCCTTTCATCTCGTCGGCTCAGCTCGCCTACCACAGTCTAAAACACCTTTAGCAGTTTTGGAACGATGAAAAGTCATTCGTACTGAGATTGTGGGACACAATTAGAGGATTTTAAGAATATTTACTTAAGCATAAATTTTTCTTAATACCGCGAGACAAAAAGTAAAAATTAAGTGATAACTGGGTAGTGCAAGTTTCCTGAAACACAACTGCCGGCCGCGAGTAGGAAATACTTGGGCCGCACCAGCAGTCAAGTTAGTTCTGCACAAAGGAACTAGCCGCATCAGCAAAAGTGTCTAAATAAGTATCTGCAGTTGAGTGTTCAGGAGCGATCGCGCATTGTGTAAAGTGAGGCAGAGGGCGTATGATGAAAAGAATCTCCACAAATAAATTTCCCCAGAATAAAAACCGAGACCAAAAGCAGCCCAATCCTGTAATCTTGGCTTTGGTGCTGACAGGAATTCTGGTATGGGAAATGTATCCGGCGCTAAGACACACCGCTGCGGCGAACGCGGGCGCTCTCAAAGATTCCCTTGCCCAGTTGGAAAAGCAACAGCAGCAAACCGCGCAGCAATTTTCCTCAGCAGCGCTGCCCCCAAAAATCAGCTATTCGGTATTGGCACTTAATACTCTAATTTCCGAACCGGGCAATTTGGCCGAGGCTACACGCCAAAATCCCCCGAACACATTGCCCGCAACCGTAGCAGCAGCAGTTCGCCGAGAGTTGTCGGACTCCACTGGCATTGCTGCTGACAAGTTGAAAGTAACTGAATCGAGCGGACAAAGTTGGCCGAATACTTGTTTAGGACTCTCGAAAGCAGATGAAATGTGCGGTCAAATGATTGTCGAAGGTTGGCGGGTTGTGGTTTCTGATGGTACGCAAACTTGGGTTTACCGTACTAATGCTAGGGGAAATATCTTGCGTTTGGAAAAAAAGTCCGCTAGGTAAATGTACCCCTGTGAAATGAAATATAAGTTTCATTTTGGGACAGGCTTTTGGGCCTGTTCCACAAAGAGTGAATTTTCTGGTGGGAAGTTTGTTGTGAGCTTCTGGGAACAGGCAAGATGCCTGTTCCACAAAGAGTGAATTTTCTTGTTGGAAGTGTCTTGTGGGGTGAGCTTCTGGGAACAGGCAAGATGCCTGTTCCACAAAGAGTTTGTTTTTTGGTGGGTGGTTTCTTGTGGGGTGGGCTTCTAGCCCGCCCCTTGCCTTAATTTGGGAGTTGGTTTCTTTCGATGATGCCGCCGCCCAACAGCACGTCTCCGTCATACCAAACAGCCGCTTGTCCGGGGGTAATGCTCAACTGCGGTTCGTCAAAAATCAACTTAACTCTTGTACCGCCGGCTTTTTCCTCTGCTTGGGAAGCTTCCACAGGAATAATTGTAGCCGGGACGGGTTGCGATCGATATCGAATCTGTACCTGAGCCCGAATTGGAGCCGTCGGCGCAGCGACAGAAACCCAATTCACTTTCTGGACTGTACATTCAGATTCTACTGCCAACTGTCGATCGCCCACAATTACCCGATTGCCAGCAGCATCGAGTTCAATCACGTACAGCGGTTCCGGTGCAGCAATACCGAGTCCCTTCCGCTGGCCGATGGTGTAGTGGTGTACGCCGTCGTGCTGTCCGAGCACCCGCCCTGACTTGTCCACAATGTCACCCTTTTGCGGCGCAATGTACTTGTCCAGAAAAGCCCGCATCGAACCGTTACTTTCCACCAAGCACAAATCCTGACTTTCCGGCTTATCAGCAGTTTTCAGACCAAATTCCGCCGCAATTCTACGAGTTTCCGTCTTGGTAATTCCCCCCAAAGGAAACTCCGTACCCGCCAACAAATCCTGTGTTAGATCGTACAAGAAATAAGACTGATCTTTCGCAGGGTCGATCGCCCGCAGCAACTGATAGCGACCTGTAGCAGCATCGTAAGTAATCCGAGCGTAGTGCCCTGTAGCGATTTTTTCAATTCCGAGTTCTTCGCGAGCATACTTAAGCATTGGCCCGAACTTCACAGTTTTATTGCACTGCGAACAAGGCAAAGGCGTAACTCCTGCACTGTAACCCTCCACCAAATAATCGACAATACTTGCCTGAAAGACCTCGCGGCTGTCCACAATGTGGTGGGGAACGCCCAAATCTTCGCAAATTTTAGCTGCATCGACCATTCCCTCAGAGCAGCACTGACCTTTGCCCTTCATCAACCACAGCGTTAAACCCACCACTTCATATCCCTGATGGTGTAAAATTGCGGCTGCTGCGGAACTATCGACCCCGCCGGAGAGGCCTACAACAATCTTGTTCATGGTTGGAGAGAAATTGCTATTTTACTGTTACTTTGTTCGATCGAGCTAATTTATTATACCACAAGTATACTACAACTTGCCACTGCTGCTGTTAGCTGAAATTTTAGCACTAATATGACTATTCAAAAATTTGTTGTCACCGCCGACCAAATGCGGCAAATAGAAACCCGAATCTTTGCTGCTGGAATGCCAGTCGCAGCTTTAATGGAAAAAGTCGCGGGACTGATTGCTAGACGCATTCAGGCGCTTTTGAAAGCGGAAGGAAGTTCGGCAACGGGCAGTATACGGGATTTAACGGATAGGAGGAAAAGGGAAGAAGGAAAAAATCTTGTTAATTCTCAATGGCCAGTTATCGGCGTATTGGTTGGGCCGGGACACAACGGCGGCGATGCTTTGGTTGTTGCCCGCGAATTGCACTTTCAAGGATTCCAAGTAGTTATTTACTGCCCGTTTTCTAAACTAAAAGAACTCACAAAAAATCACGCTGATTATGCGCGTTGTTTAAATATTCCATTTCTTGACAAAATTGAACCGCTGAAAAACTGTGATTTGCTCGTAGATGGTTTATTTGGATTTGGGTTAGAACGAGAAATTATTAACGCCACGGCCGCAGCCATTGACGAAATAAATAACTTAAATATACCAATTTTAAGTATAGATATTCCCTCGGGACTTCATACAGATACCGGAGCAGTTTTGGGAACGGCAATACGGGCAAAATATACATTATGTTTGGGTTTGTGGAAAATGGCATTTCTGCAAGACAGAGCGTTAGAATATATCGGCATTTCCGAATTAATTGATTTTGATATTCCCGCAGCAGATATTGCAGCAATATTGGGGGACACGCCAGCACTCCAACGCATTACAACAGCCTCGGCAACTCAGCATTTGCCGTTACCCCGATCGCCCATTTCGCACAAATACACCAACGGTCACTTACTAATTATTGCAGGTTCCCGCCGCTACACCGGAGCAGCAATTTTGGCAGCATTGGGAGCAAGAGCTAGCGGCATCGGAATGCTGTCAATTGCTGTTCCTGAGTCGATTAAACCGATGTTGATCGGTCAGTTGCCAGAGGCATTAGTTATAGGATGTCCCGAAACCCAAAGCGGTGCAATTAGCGAGTTGCCAGTAGCAATTGATTTGAATTCTTATGATGCGATCGCCGCAGGGCCAGGTCTGACATTGGAAGCGGCAATAGCTGTAGAATCTGTACTGGAGAGCGATCGACCTCTGGTTTTAGATGCTGACGGTTTAAATATCCTCGCTCAACTCGGCACAGTACCGATTTTGTCCGAACGTTCAGCACTGACAATTATCACGCCTCACCCGGGCGAATTCAAGCGTTTATTTCCCGACTTAGCGGATCTAACGGGCGAGGATCGAATTGCCGCAAGTCAAGCAGCAGCTCAGCTTTGCGGCGCAACTATATTGCTCAAGGGAGCAAGAGTTTGCATAAGTTGGAAGGAGGAGGGCGATTCCCTACCGGATAGCTACGCTTCACGTACCATCACCTACCTCAATCCCGAAAGCACCCCAGCCCTCGCCAGAGGCGGCAGCGGCGACGTTCTCACAGGCTTGTTAGGGGGACTATTAGCAACTGCGATCGCCCGCAAATCCCCCCTCCAATCAGTTGCTGCAACAGCAGCTTGGTGGCACGCCCAAGCCGGAATCATGGCTGCCAAAGAACGGACGGAATTAGGAGTAGATGCCTTTACTTTGACACAGTATTTAATTCCAACATTGCGAGAATTTGCTGAGTAAACAATCAACATGAGTTGGTAGGGTGCGTATCCCGCATCTTTGTATTGGGTAGGTGTCCACCGCGCAGCTTACCCCTTGGTTTGTATTGACAACGAAAGCCCTCATAAAAATATTACAACTTGCATTCCTTACGACAAACCAACGGGTAACTCAAACGAGTGACACTCACATGAGTGACACTCCAAGAAGTGACTGTGCATCCACAAATCCCACCAGTTATACCTGAAATATCAAAGACCAAAACTTAAATGTTGAGAGGAACCACATTATGTACACCGAAGAAAGAAGCTTGAACAATGAAACTATGGCTCTCGTCGCCGATACTACTGCTCAATCAAGTCTTGCATTTGCTGAAACCACGGGAGTAAACAAACCCACTTTACAAATGGGTTCAACAGGTCAAGCTGTCAAGGAACTACAACAGCTTCTATATCATTGGGCATATTATTTCGGGCCGATTGACGGTATTTTCGGCGTCCAAGTTCAAAACGCCGTCAAAGGCTATCAACACCGCGTCTTTTTAAAAGGAGATGGGATTGTGGGTTCTATCACTTGGGAAGCACTATACTCTGGTGCACCTGTGAATATGCCGATCGTCATGAAGGGCAGTTCTGGTAATGCTGTTAAAATTGTTCAGAATGTCTTGAAAATCAATGGATACTATTTCGGTTACATTGACGGATTCTTCGGGGCGATGACAGATGTAGCAGTGCGGCAATTACAACTGAGCAACGCTTTACCGCAAGATGGAATTGTCGGCTATAGAACTTGGCACGCCCTCAGCAAGTTACCGCACTAATGACTGGTTGGATTAATATCTATTCCGGTTACACGAGCGAGATGATGGTTGACTTTTGACGGTTGACTGGGGGTCTAAAAACTGAATGGTTGAGTGTTGACTGTTGACTCGATTTTATTATTCCGATGCAACGGGAAACGATATTACTTTCAGTGAGCGCCCAAAATCGGTAGATAAATTAGGGATTTAGGCTTTGCCTAAGTCCCTAATTCTCGTTAAGGGGAAGGCAGCGCGCGGGAAGGGCGATCGCCAATTATATTACCGTTCCCCGCGATGAAAAATATTCTTAATCTTGCCGTGTTTTTTGTTAGTATACCCTAGGAAATTGGGAATCACAATCCGGTTTATTTCCCTTCTAATTTAGGGCTTGCTGAATAAGTTAAGAAAAATCACGATAGCAATTGAGGAATGATTCAAGTTCAGCGACACATAATTTTTTG